>NZ_BPLI01000018.1:0-299293 GCF_019656175.1 Bacillus sp. BML-BC051 | reverse complement strand
GCCAAACTGTTTTATTTTTTTGTATAAGTACGACTATACCATGGGACAGGTTCACTTAATTTTTTCTCTTGTTTCAGTGCTTCAGGACCAATATAATCTTGAAGTGTCTTTTTTGCTACTGTTAAAGATAAGTTTGTTTTCGGATTTCGATAGGAGGATTCAAGATGACCAAGATGTGGTAGGATTCGAAAATCTTCTTTTGTAGGAGGAATATGGAAAAAATAATCACCTAAACGGATAAGAACATCCGATTGTTGTTGGCTAAAGCGTGGATTTCTAGAAAAATGTAATCCTTCTTTAATAGCTTTTTTTTCAGCAATTAAGCGTTCTAAAGCCGTCTTTTTTAACCAATATAAATACTTCGGATTAGTTGCAGCTTTAGCATGACGATTCACAACGAAAATAGATTGAGCTAGTCGATTAATAGAATGTTGGTTTTGTAATTGAGATTGTGGTTGTGAAGGTTTCATATTGAATCTCCTTTCAATTTTTCATTATTATAACATAAATAAAAGAGGTTTTTATTATATGCAAAAAGTGATTGTATATATTTTCAATATTAAAGCAATATTGTTACAAAAAACAACTATTTTGTATAATAGTAATAGAATGTGTTTTAGAAATTTGATAATGAAAGAGTGAGAAGTTTGAAAGAAATATTAAAACAGCAATATGCCATTATAGATATTGGATCTAATACAATGCGTTTAGTTATTTATGAAAAGCAAAACGGAGGTTTTTATAAGGAGATTGAAAATACGAAAGTGGTTGCTCGGTTAAGGAATTACTTAATCGATGGTGTGTTGATCGAAGAAGGAATAGAGGTATTGTTACAAACATTATTTCAATTTCAAGAAAGTACACGATTCCACCAGTTGCATCATGTACTTTGTGTTGCAACAGCAACAATTAGACAGGCTGAGAATCAAGAGGCAATTAAAAAACTTGTTGAAGGACAAACAGACTTTACTCTTAGAGTATTATCAGAATATGAGGAAGCACGTTACGGCTATTTAGCAGTTATGAATTCAACTTCGTTCTCTGAAGGAATTACAGTAGATATTGGTGGAGGAAGTACGGAAGTTACATACTTTCGAAATAGAGAGATTTTAGAGTACCATAGCTTTCCTTTTGGAGCACTTTCTTTAAAGCAACAATTTATTAAAGAGGATATACCTACTGAAGACGAGTTGGAAAAGATTCAAACGTACTTAGAATATCAATTTCAAACATTACCATGGTTAATTGATAAGCAATTGCCTCTTATTGCAATTGGTGGTAGTGCGAGGAACTTAGTGAAAATCCATCAAAATTTAAGTTGTTATCCTATAGCAGGGGTACATTTATATAAAATGAAGGAAGAAGATATTAAAAATGTGAAAGAAGAATTGGAAGCATTGTCGTTCATAGAACTTCAAAAATTGGAAGGATTGGCAAAAGATCGAGCAGATACAATTATTCCAGCAGTCGAAGTTTTTCATACGCTTGTTAACGTTATAGAGGCACCAGCATTTGTATTAAGTAGAAAAGGGTTACGAGAAGGTGTTTTCTATGAAGAGTTGACAAAAGATTTGGGGATTTCATATTATCCGAACGTAGTCGAAGAAAGTTTGCATTTATTATCACATGAATATGAAATGGATATGGAATTTGTAATTCAGCTTATTAAACATGGAAGATTGATTTGTCAACAGCTTGAGGGAACAGGGCTAATTTCTATGTCAGTAAAAGACTGGGAAGTATTCCATCAAGCGGCGAAAGTATTTAATATAGGTAAATATATAGACGAAGAAGCGAGCCGCTTACATACGTTTTATTTATTAGCGAATAAAACAATTGATGGTATGATGCATAAAGAGCGAGTTAGATTAGCGCTTATTGCGTCTTATAAATCAAAAATGTTATTCAAACAACACTTGTCCCCATTTGAAGGATGGTTCGATAAAAATGAACAAAAAAAAATTCGTCTATTAGGGGCTGTTTTACAATTTTCAGCAGCTCTAAATATAAGACAAAGATCGCTTGTTGAATCCATATCTATAACAGATAGTCAAGACGGATTAACATTTAAAATTGTATGTGAGCAATCGGCATTAGCGGAAAAAGTGCAAGCTGAAAAGCAAAAAAAGCAGCTGGAAAGAGTGTTGAAAACGACTATTCACTTATCCTTCGAATCAAAATGTTAAGTTGTACGGATGTCTTTACAAAAAATTAACACTTTGGAATATTGTAATTTGCTAAAATGAAAGTAACTAAATTATAGTAAAAAAGTTTCAAGGGAAGTGTGAAGAGGATGGAAATGTTGAAGGGGAATATAGTTAATTTAAATGATACAGCTTATTACAATAATCGAGAATTAAGTTGGTTAGCATTTAATGAACGTGTACTACAAGAGGCACAGGATGAAACGAATCCGCTCTTGGAAAGATTAAAATTTATTAGCATTTTCAGCTCAAATTTAGATGAATTCTTTATGGTACGCGTGGCAGGATTGAAGGATCAAGTGAGTGCTGGGTTTAACCAACCAGAAAATAAGGCTGGCTTAACACCAAAAAAGCAATTAAATAAAATTGCGATAAAGGCCCATGAATTGATGACTGTACAATATAATACGTTTAAAAATTATGTGTTGCCAGGGCTGGAGCTAGAGGGGATTGAGCGTTTAACATTCCATGATTTGACGAAAGAACAGAGAGAATTTATAGAAGAGTATTTTGATGAGCAAATTTTCCCAGTCTTAACACCTGTAGCTATCGATGCATATCGTCCATTTCCAATGTTATTAAATAAAAGTTTGAATTTAGCTACTCTTTTATATGATGAAAAACAAGTGGAGGAAGAAAACCGCACGAAGCTAGGAATTGTACAAGTTCCTTCATTACTCGAACGTTTCATATTTTTACCGAGTGAAGGGCAAAAGCATAAATTTATTTTATTAGAAGATGTAATTAGTGGTTTTACTCATAAATTATTTACAGGATATAATGTATCATCTGTTACCCGTTTCCGTATTACACGCAATGCGGATTTAACAATTCATGAAGAAGGTGCGAGGGATTTATTAAAGGTAATTGAAAAAGAATTAAAGAAGCGTAAGTGGGGAGCTGCTGTACGTTTAGAAGTTGGCAAAGAGCATATTGATGAAAGAGTATTAGCATTATTATATGAAGTGTTGGAAGTAAAAGATGAAGATGTGTATATAATGGATGGACCGCTAGATTTAACATGTCTATTTTCTTTATATAAAAAACTAGCTCCTTTATATGAACATCTAGTATATCCGGCTCTTATTCCGCAACGACCTCAAGACTTAGGGGATGCGGAAGACGTATTTGAAAAAGCAATTGAGCATGATATTTTATTACATCATCCCTTTGAATCGTTTCAGCCAGTAGTTGATTTTGTCCGTGATGCGGCAGACGATCCGAATGTACTTGCAATCAAACAAACATTATATCGGGTAAGCGGGGATTCGCCGATTATTCAGGCGCTAAAGGTAGCCGCTGAAAAAGGAAAGCAAGTGACGGTATTAGTTGAGTTAAAGGCAAGATTTGATGAAGAAAATAATGTGCATTGGGCTAAAGAATTGGAAAAGGCAGGCTGTCACGTTATTTACGGTGTGAGTCATTTGAAAACACATAGTAAAATTACGCTAGTTGTAAGAAGAAAAAACGGAAAAATCGAAAGGTTCGTACATCTTGGGACTGGAAATTATAATGACGCAACAGCAAAGTTATATACTGATTTCGGGTATATTACATCACGAAAAGACTTTGGAGTCGATGCAACAAATTTCTTTAATTATTTGAGTGGTTATACAACAAAGCCACATTTTCATCATTTATCAGTTGCGCCATTTGATATAAGAGAGCAATTTATGGATTTAATAGATGAAGAAATCCGTTATCATAGGCAATATGGAAATGGATATATTATTGCTAAGATGAATTCATTAACAGATAAACCATTAATAAAAAAAATGTATGAAGCATCACAAGCTGGAGTAAAGGTAGAACTCATCGTTCGAGGAACATGTTGTTTAAGGCCTGGTATTCCAAATGTAAGTGAAAATATTCGGGTAGTTAGTGTTGTCGGTAGATATTTAGAACATAGCCGAATCTATTATTTCCATCATAATGGAGAGGAAAAGATATATTTATCTTCAGCTGATTGGATGACGCGAAATATGGAAAAGCGAGTAGAAATATCTTTCCCGATATTAGATATTGAAATGAAGGCGAGAATTAAGGCGATTTTACAGCTTACATTAGCTGATAATGTGAAAACGCGTGAACAAAATAAAACCGGTGACTATTATTATGTTATTAATAGTAGTACAGAAGAAATTGATAGCCAAGTGAAGTTGTTTAAGATGGCGTATCAAAACACGGATGCTGAATAATGGGAACAAAGTAAAAAACCTCTTAAAAAAAAGAGGTTTTTTTACTTTGTTCTCTACTTATTATACGTTCTCTAAATAGAAGAATGTGTAGAGAGAATAGTTTTTATTGTAAGCATGTTAATAGATCATGGATTGGTCAAGAGAGGGAATAACATTGGTAGAATTGTTACAGTACATTAATAATAGTATGGTTGTTGACAAGGTCCACCATAACAAGGGAAAGGTGTTGGCGGTGGAAAAGGTGGTGGATATGGTGGGTAATAGGGTCTAGGACCGAAAGCCAATGCTCCGCCGAGCAGTCCACCAGCAATGCCAGCTAGAAATGGGACGCCAAAAAACGGAAAGAAGCGTGAGTCGCCTACTGGACCAATAGGTGCTGAACGGACTGGGATTGGTTGATAATATGGATACATGAACAAACCTCCTTTATTGGACTCACTTTTATCATATGGTAAATGAAACGTGGATGAGCGCGTACAAGAAAGGATATGTAAGAAAATAGGCGAATTATTGCGAATGTTGGAGCGTGAAAATCGTAATTTCAGGTTTTGACATAAATCGGAATGGGACACGTGTTCTTCCAAGGCCGCGATTGACATAGAGAGCTAAGTCTTGAATCGTATAGAAGCCTTCAACATAGTTTTTAGCAAGTGATGGGGTAATAATAGCGCCTACAAAAGGAATTTGTACTTGTCCGCCATGGCTATGACCAGAAAGTTGCAAGTTAACTGGATATGTAGCAATCAGAGGTGCAATATCTGGCTCGTGAACAAGAACGATGTTATAAGTGTTTTCCTTTGCGTGCTGTAGTGTCTCCTCTATTTTGGGTTTGCCTAGGAGTATATCATCAAGACCGAAAATTGAAATTTCACTATTATCCAGTAGACTTATTTTCTTTTCGCTATTTAGTAATAGTTCAAATCCAGATTCGCGCATGATGTGTTCATAGTATTCAGTTCCATATCCGCCGTGATCGTGGTTACCATAAATAGAAAATTTACCGAAGGGTGCTTGTATATTTTTTAATATAGATGCAACGAAAGGAGTGTCAGTATATGTTTGATAATTATCAATGAGATCACCAGTAAAAAGAACAATATCTGGCTTTACAGCATTAATTTTAGAAACGATTTGAGATAAATGTTGGAGAGAGAAATAGTATCCGAGATGTAAATCGCTAAATTGAAGAATCTTCATACCATGAAAACTTTTTGGTATGAGTTGTGATGTAAGTGTATGCTCTGTAAAAGAGAGTAAGTGAGGCTCAATATATTTAGCGTAATAGTATCCGATGCTAGTGGTTATAAATGAATATAGACAAGTGCGCATGCCGACTTTTAAAAAATCTCTTCTAGTAATTTTCTTCATAAAAATATGAGTATACCTATTTGACTTATATCACATGTGTTCGTTACATTTACAGGTTACTCAAATCTCCTTTCAGTTTATTTGAAATATATTTTAAATAATAAAAAAGTAGTATAGATTACAAAAAAACAAATAAAAAGAAACCTCTTTACGTTAAAATATCAGAAAAGTTTAAAAATATAAAGATTTCTATTAAATAAAATGATAAAATGAATGTGTATTCATTTTTGGGAGGGGATGTATGTGAAAGAAAAGGTAGTTATTATAACAGGTGGATCAAGCGGAATGGGAAAAGGAATGGCGATTCGTTTTGCAAAAGAAGGGGCACGAGTTGTTATTACAGGACGTACAAAGGAAAAACTAGAGGAAACAAAGTTGGAAATTGAACAATTTCCAGGACAAATATTACCTGTACAAATGGATGTAAGGAATACGGATGATATTCAGAAAATGATTGAACAAATTGATGAGAAGTTTGGACGAATTGATATTTTAATAAATAATGCAGCTGGAAACTTTATTTGTCCAGCAGAGGATTTATCCGTAAATGGCTGGAATTCGGTCATTAATATTGTGTTAAATGGTACATTTTACTGTAGTCAGGCTGTCGGGAAATATTGGATTGAAAAAGGTATAAAAGGGAATATCATTAACATGGTAGCAACATATGCATGGGATGCAGGTCCAGGAGTTATTCATTCGGCTGCAGCTAAGGCTGGAGTATTAGCAATGACGAAGACGCTTGCTGTTGAGTGGGGACGTAAATATGGAATACGAGTAAATGCTATCGCACCAGGGCCAATTGAACGTACGGGCGGTGCTGATAAATTATGGATTTCAGAAGAAATGGCTAAGCGTACGATACAAAGTGTTCCGCTTGGAAGGCTGGGTACGCCAGAAGAAATCGCAGGTCTAGCTTATTATTTATGTTCAGATGAAGCTGCGTACATAAATGGAACTTGCATGACAATGGATGGCGGACAACATTTACATCAATATCCATTTTAAAAGGGATGAGAAAAATGAATGTTTGATTCATTTTTCTATAGTTAAATGTGACGGAATTGTGACATATGAAAGAAAGGTGTTTACAAGAGGTCATATATACGTTATATTTAAGACCTCTTTTTTCTTCATAGTAGAATTGCTAATTCCCCTTAGCATTTTACCCCTCTAATCCCTTCAGGAAAACTGAAGGGATTTTTTATTATTTTTCCGTAAATATCATGTTATAATTTTTGAAAAGTAAAGGGAGGGAAGCACGTTGATAGATGCATTAGATGTAATGAGTAACTTGGATAAAGTCCTTCCTTATTATCAAGCTATTTTTAGTGCTGATGAGCATACTGTAATCGGATATGAAGTAGTAGGACGTATTCAAACAGAAGAGGGCATACAAAGTTTGGCTTCTTTCTTTCATGATGATTCTATTCCAAGTGAGTTTCAACTGGAAGCAGATAACATTATAGTAGAAAAAGCTTTAAATCGTTATTTAGAAAGTGATCAAAAACTATTATTATTTATACATCGGAATGCTAACGTATTAATGAACGATGATGATGAAAGTTTACTTCAACTTTTATTGATGTATGAAGAGCAAGGTTTAAATTTGAAACACATTGTTTTAGAAATTACAGAACATGAATGTAAAGAAGATATAGAGCAATTTAATCATTTGCTTATGTATTATCGTACATATGGTATTCAAATTTCGATTAATAAAGTCGGAACGGGTACAAGTAATTTAGAACGTATTAGCGTGTTAGCGCCAGATATTTTAAAAGTAGATTTAACAAACTTAAGGCAAACTGCACTTTTACAATCTTATCAAGATATTTTATATTCTTTATCATTACTTGCTAGAAGAATTGGTGCGACATTGTTGTATGAAGAAATAGATGCTTTTTATCAACTACAATATGCTTGGAAAAACGGTGGTAGATATTATCAAGGGAATTATTTGAAAGAGTGCTTACCTGATTTTATTGAAACGAACGTTTTGAAAGAACGACTTGGTAATGAGTGTCATCAATTTATTCAACATGAGAAGAAGAAATTACAAAAAATTTATAATTTAACAGAAATGTTACGTGATCGAATTGGTGATGTTCTAGCCAAACAGAAAAAGAATGAAGATATAAATGATTGGTTATTACAATTTAGCCAAAGTGTATCACAGTATAGTTTCCGCATATTTATTTGTAACGAAGATGGTTTCCAGCAATCAGGAAATGTTATGAAAAAAGATGGGGAATGGATTGTGATGCCTGAGTATTATATGAAGAACTGGAGTTGGCGTCCGTATTTTCTAGAAAATATTATGAAAATGCGTTTTGAGAATAAGGCAAGACTTTCAGATTTATATGCTGATATTGAAACCGGTGAGATGGTACGAACATTTTCTTTCCCAATTGATGATGAAAACTTTTTATTTATAGATTTATCGTATGAATATTTATATGAAGAAGATGTTTTATTTTAATGCACGAAGAAATTCGTGCATTTTTTGTTTGTTTTTATCATAAATTGGTAATAGTGAAAATGGTGATGAAAATGCTGTCTATCGTTGTAAAGATTTTACGAACGAAACCAGACCTTTCTTGGCATAATCATTGTTACAATGAATACTACAAAGACAAGTTCTCTTAAAAGGAAGGTGAAAAAATGAGGAAATATGGAATATGGTTAGTTCTATTTGTATGCGTTGCCTTTCTAGTTGGTTATAGTGTCACAACTGTTTTAGGAAAAGAGGAAGTGAAAATCGATCAGAAAGAAGTGTTTACAACGATACAAAAAGGCTATGAAACCCAATTCTCAATTCGTGGGAAGCGTTTGCCGATGAATAAGATGATAGAAACGTTATCACCATATTTTACAGAGAATTTCCTTCAAGTATTTACAGATGAAAATAGTAGAAGTGATAAACAAAGTGGTGAATATTTACTTCCGGCAAAAGAAGCGCCGTTTTCTTTTCATTCAGAAACGAAAATGTCATATGATGAAGAGCATAAAATTTTATATGTATATGAGCGGGCAAAAAGTGGACAATATCAAATTGTAACATTGCAAAGAGATCAAGGGAAATGGAAAATGGCTGGATATCATGAAAGTCAAGAACTTTTAACTGAAATAAAAAGATTACAACAATTATAAAGTAAAACTTCAATCGGTGGGGGATAATCACCTCTCACTGAGTAATAGCCTGCATCACTCGGGCTAATACTACCCACAAATATTGAATAAGAATAGGTCTTTACCTATTCTTATTCAATATTGAGTAGCTGTTGTAATTTTTCAATTTGAAAACCAGCAACAACTTCTCCATCAATTACAACTGTTGGAGTTGAATATGAATCATAGTCATATAAAAGACGATTGCGTGCAGCAGCGTCTTTTTTTACGTCAAACTCTTCATATACAACGTTATTATGCTTTAAAAATTCTTTCACAATGACACATGGCGGACAATCAGGTTGTGTGTAAACCTCAATTTTTTTCATTGTAATTCCTCCTTTTTTCTGTTTTTTATTATATTCTTCCAGTATAAAAATCGCAATAAAGAAGGGAAAAGATGTTTTTTCTGTTTTTTCCTTCGCATTTCGACAAATTTTTAGTTGAGTTTCTGGCCAATAACCTTTATCCTAGACTGTGGAACATTTTTTCTGTTATGACGGATAGAATGAGTATAGCTGTAAAACCTATTGGTAGGAAGATCAGAGAAAGGAGAGATTTCATGTCTCTACTCCAAGGAATTTTAACTCGACTTGTTAGTCTACAAGAACAAGCTGAAAGCGGTGAAGTAGCACAACGCTATTTTGAAGTGAACGGTGAGCGCAAATGTAGCGTGAAATTTTTCGATAAAAGTGAAATGTATGAGTTAGAAGTGTATCAACAAGGTGAAAAACCTCAAGTGTATCAATTCGATAATATCGATATGGTTGCAATTGAGATTTACGATATCATTTCTTGATACATATAAAAAAGGTGTTGCCATATGGCAACACCTTTTTTAGTTGTATTACTTTTTAGCATATATGTATAGGGATTTTTCATTTTTCCTACAATGGTAATAAAGTGAAATTGTAATCAGTAGGGCTTCTTCGTCCTATACTGATTATTAGCCATCACCAATTGGTTGTTTACGGATAGCAAAAGCGGGATAAAGATAATGAGGAGGTGTGTTGTATGGAACGTTTACCAGTTGTGATTTGCCCTAAATGTCACAATTCTGCTGAGATTATTCATGTATTAACGGCTCAATCGAATCAAAATGTAATCTATACGTGCCAAGTTTGCCATTATGTAATTCGGAATATTGAAACGAATAAAGGATAGGAAGTTATAATTTTTATTTTTGTCCCATACAATTAGAATACGAAAAGTCTGTCTAATTGAAAGGACGTGACTATGTGGCCGGTGAACATACATTTTATAATGTTTCAGAGAGACATTTAAATTTTGATATGGTCTTTAGCCGTATTTGTAGCTTCATTGAAAAGGATCCACGGAATTTATACCGCTTATCCATTGGGACAGACTCACAAGCACATCAAAAGGATACGAGGTTTATTACGGCAATTCATATTCATCGCGTTGGAAAAGGTGCCTGGGGGTGTTTACACCATAAATCAGTGAAAGATAAGCCAGCAACTTTGCGTGAGAAAATATATTTAGAGACGCAGTTTAGCCAAGAAATTGCATGCCTATTTACTCCAAAACATATACAAACAATATGGGATTTATTGCATCCATATGCTCAAGATGGGGCTGGATTTATAATGGAAATTCACTTGGATATCGGAAATGATGGTTTAACAAAAGAATTTATTCTAGATATGACAGCGAAAATTCAAGCGATGGGATTAACTGCAAAAATTAAGCCAGATGCTTATGCGGCGTTTAGTTATGCAAATCGATATACGAAATAAAAAACAATTTATATATATCTTTCAATAAAAACTGAATATTACATCTATTAAATAGACTGGAAATTTTATATAATAAGAGTAACGATGCGAGTATAAGGAGAGGGGTATATGAAAAGGGAAGTTGTTTTAACAGAAGAAGAAGAGAGTTTGTTACTAGATATTTTATTTCAGCAAAATTATGCGAGTGAAATTTTAGCTGTGGAACTTACAGATATTGAGAATGGTTTAAAACGGACAGATGTGACGCAATATAAAAAAATTACAAGGTTATTTTACAGATTAAAAAATAAGGGGTATTAAGCGCTACCGGAATGGTAGTCTTTTTTTTGTGTTGTATGCTAAAATAGCTGTGTAATTTTGTTTTTATTGAAATAAAGTAAGGACAAAATAATAATATGAAAACGCTATCATAAAATGTGAATAGAGTCGGTGATTAAAAGTAGGAAAAAGGGAAGATGGGGGATGTAACATGATTAGTATTCCGAAAGACGAGTTTCAACAAATTTTTGTGAAAGATTTAATGATTTCATCAGAAAAAGTAGCACATGTCCAAATGGGGAATGGTTTAGAGCATGCTTTACTCGTTCTTGTGAAATCTGGATATTCGGCGATACCTGTTTTAGACCCGATGTATAAATTACATGGGTTAATTAGTACAGCTATGATTTTAGACGGTATATTAGGGCTAGAGCGCATTGAGTTTGAGCGACTTGACGAAATGAAAGTAGAACAGGTGATGAAGGAAGACATTCCGGTTCTTAAGTTAGAAGATTCATTTGCAAAAGCTTTAGAAATGACAATTGATCATCCTTTTATTTGCGCTGTCAATGAAGAGGGATATTTTGAGGGGATATTAACGCGTCGAGCTATTTTAAAATTGTTGAATAAAAAAGTAAGACAACATAATCGATAATGTGAGAAAAGTGACTTCATAGAAGCGGAGAAGTCACTTTTTTTCGTGCATATCAGTTGTGTATGTATTATATTTAAAAAGATAAAAAATATAAGAGTATATAGTTAAATTAAGGATGAAAAGCTTATTGAGATAAGGTGTATGGAAGCTAAGGAAAGAGGGAGAAAGTTGCAAATTGATGATTTTCAAATGATGGTTGTGTTAGCTCAGGAATCAAATATGAGAAAAGCGGCGGAACGTTTATTTGTTTCACAACCTGCGCTTAGTCAACGATTACAATCTATGGAGAAGCAATGGGGAATGAAGTTTTTTATTCGCTCACAAAAAGGATTGACAATTACACCTGAAGGGGAAAAAGTCGCAAATTATGCAAAAGAGATGTTACAAAAAGAAGAGGATATTAAAAGTGAGCTAGCTATTTTTAGAACAGAAACTCACGGAACGTTAAAAATAGCTGTTGCATCAGTTATTGGTCAATATTGGCTTCCTCCTGTTTTGAAGAAGTTTGTACATAAATACCCTTCTGTGAAAATATCGCTGTTTACTGGCTGGAGTAGTGAAGTACAAAAGCAATTTTATGAAGGAGACGTTCATGTTGCTATATTGAGAGGCACACAAGAATATAAAGGTCAGAAACAACAATTATTTGAAGATGAACTTTATTTAGTGGATAAAGAAATAAAAGATATTTCGATGTTAAAAGAAACAAATAGACCATTTATTCAATTTAAAAGTGATTCGACTTATTATGGACAAATACAAAATTGGTGGTATGGTTTATTTTCTAATCCGCCTAAGAGAACAATTGTGGTTGATCAAATTGAGACTTGCAAACAACTCGTTTTAAATGGTATAGGTTATGCTCTGTTACCTTCTACTGTTTTAAAAGAAGTACAGGAAAATATGTATAAAACACCTGTTCAATTAACGAGAGAGACATGGTTATTGACGAGTGAATCGGCCAGACAATTAAAGCAAGTACGGGCATTTTTAGAAATTATAGAAGAAATTCAAATGGAAAAATAGGATTATTATCTTGCTACTCGCTCTATCGTTTGGTAGAGTAACATTATAAATGGATTTAGGAGGCAACAAGAATGAAAATGATGGACGCTAACGAAATTATTTCGTTTATTCAAAAAAGTGAAAAGAAAACTCCTGTAAAGGTATACATAAAAGGGGATTTAAAAGAAGTAACATTCCCTGAAACGGTACAAGCATTTGTAAATAAAAAGTCTGGTGTATTATTTGGAGAATGGTCTGAAATTAAGACAATTCTTGGTGAAAATAGCAAGCACATTGTTGATTACGTTGTTGAAAATGACCGTCGTAATTCTGCAATTCCAATGCTTGATTTAAAAGGTATTAAAGCTCGTATTGAGCCAGGCGCGATTATTCGTGATCACGTTGAAATCGGCGACAACGCTGTTATTATGATGAATGCGACAATTAATATCGGTGCTGTAATTGGTGAAGGTTCTATGATCGACATGAACGCGGTACTTGGTGGACGTGCAACTGTTGGTAAGAACTGTCACGTAGGTGCAGGTGCAGTACTTGCAGGTGTTATTGAGCCGCCTTCAGCAAAACCAGTTATCGTTGAAGATGATGTTGTAATTGGTGCTAACGTAGTTGTGTTAGAGGGAGTTACAGTAGGTAAAGGTGCAGTTGTAGCAGCAGGAGCTGTTGTAACAGAAGATGTACCTCCATATACAGTTGTTGCGGGTACTCCAGCACGTGTAATTAAAGAGATTGATGAGAAGACAAAAGCAAAAACTGAAATTAAACAAGAGCTTCGTCAATTAAACCCAGAGAAATAAAAACAAAAAAAGCGTAAGGGCATAACAGGCTCTTACGCTTTTTATAGATAGAGGTGCAAAAATGGAAGTAAGCAAATTCGTTCAAATTCGTAGAGACTTACACAAAATACCGGAAATTGGATTTAAAGAGTGGAAAACACAACAGTATATTTTAGATTACATAGGAACGCTTTCGAATGAATATGTGGAAGTGAAAGTATGGAAAACAGGTGTCATTGTTAAAGTAAATGGGAAAAATCCAGAAAAAATTATCGGTTATCGCGCAGATATAGACGGTTTACCAATTACCGAAGAAACTGGATATGAGTTTGCTTCTACTCATGAAGGAATGATGCATGCATGTGGACACGATTTGCATACAACCATCGGTTTAGGCCTTCTAACAGCAGCTGTAACAGAAAGAATAGATGATGACCTTGTGTTTCTATTCCAACCAGCTGAAGAAGGTCCAGGAGGGGCTCTTCCTATGTTAGAGAGTGAAGAGTTAAAAGAATGGAAGCCGAATATAATTTTGGGTCTTCATATTGCACCTGAATACGCTGTAGGAACAATTGCAACCAAAGAGGGGCTATTATTTGCGAATACATCAGAGTTATATGTTGATTTAAAAGGGAAAGGTGGACATGCAGCCTACCCGCATACTGCAAATGATATGGTTGTTGCAGCAAGTTACCTTGTTACACAACTTCAATCGGTTATTAGTCGTAATGTGAATCCCCTTGATAGTGCTGTAATTACAATCGGAAAAATAACAGGTGGTACGGTTCAAAATATCATAGCAGAAAAGTCTCGGTTAGAAGGAACAATCCGAACGTTATCAGTGGAATCAATGAGTCGTGTTAAAAGTAGGATTGAGGCAATTGTTGCAGGTATAGAAGCTTCCTTTCAATGTGAAGCGGTCATTGACTACGGAGCGATGTATCATCAAGTATATAACCATGAAGTATTAACGAGAGAGTTTATGCAGTTTGTTAGTGAACAAACTGATATGAATGTAATTACATGTACTGAGGCAATGACAGGGGAAGATTTTGGTTATATGCTTCAAGAGATTCCTGGATTTATGTTTTGGCTTGGGGTAAATTCAGAATATGGTTTACACCACGCAAAATTAAAACCAGATGAAGAGGCTATTGAGAAAGCTATCGCATTTTTAGATCAATATGTGAAGTGGAAAGGAACTAGAAAGTAAACTTGCTCGCCAAATTTGCAAAACTTTAAAGTGAGTACTTGTTAGTTCTAAGACGAAAACATCTTTCATATTTGTTTTGGATAGACATCGGCATACAAATGGATAAAGTAATGAGCAGTGGTTTTGAGCCGCTGCTCATTATTCATTATCACTTATTGAGAAGATGATTAGTTAACTAGCTTATATATGTTTACATTTCGTGTAGAAAGTGTGTAAAATCAATGTGAAACATAGAAAAAAGGGTGGGGAATTACGTGCAAATTAGCAGTGCAATGTTGTGTTTCGTCTTATATGCGTATGTTATTATTGCGGCGGTGTATTTTGGGATAAGTTTTTATGCCTACCGTTTAGTAGATAATCATGAATATGACGAAACATATAAATGGGTGAAGAGATATTTATCACCTGTATTAGAAATTATGAATGGGTTTGTGCTCTTTTTATTTATTGGATTGATTGCTTTCTCAACGAGTTTAGTAGGGAATAAAACGACATTATTTGTACTAGGTATCATTATTTTTATGTTGTTAGGGATACGGATTGGTAACACGGTGTTTTGGAATGAAAGAAAGGTAGATGGTTGGACTGGGATGCTAATCCCGTGTATGTTAGCGGCTATCGTGACAAACATAGAGCATGAGTATTATCAATTACATTTTTGGCTTATTATCGTTTTAACAATTCTTTCAGTTTTGTATATAAGTACGGTAGTACTAACATACATTGCGCATGAAAAAGGTGACGTTAAAGGAACTCTCTTCTTTAGAGGACGAGCATTATTTTGGAGTGTGCCAACGATGGCGGTTATAGGAATTATTGCGATATTAGTAAATGGATATCAATTTAATAATTGGCAACTATTTTTAGAAAATTGGTGGATTTTCATCATTTCGTTTATCGCTTTTTTAGGGGCAACACACTATTTATTCCATCAACATCATTATATATTGGCATTGCTATTCGCATTTACACAACTATTATTTGCTTTCTTTGGACAAGAAACGTTATTATTCGTTTTTGAAACATTTAGTTCATTTGGAAATATATTTGTATTTGGTATGTTAATTTTCAGTATCGCATTTTATTTACAACAGTATTTTTATATGCAAAAACAAAAATAAGAATGATATACAGGTTTTTGTAGCAAATCTAAAGTATGTTACAATAAAAATACATAGTATTCGATGTTATTGGAGGAATTCCTGTGGGTGAAAAAGAGAAAGAATTTGCTGTCATTGGGCTTGGACGTTTTGGTGGAAGTATTTGCCGGGAACTCGCTCAATTAGGTATGGAAGTAATGGCAATTGATTCAGATGAGGATAAAATTAATGAGTTTGCAAATATAGCTTCGCATGCTGTAATTGCAGATTCGACAGATGAGATGGTATTAAAAAGTCTTGGTATTCGTAATTTTGACCATGTAGTCGTTGCTATTGGAGACAATTTAAATTCAAGTATTTTAACAACATTAATTCTGAAAGAGTTAGGTGTAAAAAATATTACTGTAAAAGCTCAAAATGATTACCATGAAAAAGTGTTAAGTAAAATAGGGGCAGATCACATTGTACACCCAGAGCGTGATATGGGAAAAAGGATTGCTAATAATATTGCATCAAGTAATGTATTAGACTATCTTGAGCTTTCAGATGAGCATAGTATTGTAGAGATTATTGCAAATAAAAAAATTGATGGTCATTCTTTAATCGAATTAGATATTCGTGCGAAGTTTGGATTGAATATTGTAGCGATTAAACGTGGTAAAGAAGTTATTGTATCTCCTCGAGCTACGGAAAATATTCAAGCGGGAGATATATTAATTGTAATTGGTCATGACGATGAAGTAGATCGTTTTAAACACTTTTTAAGATAAGAGAAAAGGACAATACCATGAAGGTATTGTCCTTTTTCTTATATTTCCATAATGATTGGTAAAATCATTGGGCGACGTTTTGTTTTTTCATATAGAAATGGTGCTAATGTGTCTGTAATTTCATTTTTAATTTCAGACCATTGTGTTGTTTTACGCTCCATTACTTTTTCTAAATGAGATGTAATTAATGTTTGAGCATCATTAATTAAATCACTACTTTCGCGCATATACACGAAACCACGTGAGATAATATCAGGTCCTGCTGCAACTTTAAACTCTTTCATATCAATGCTTACAACTACAATAACAAGTCCTTCTTCAGAAAGAATACGACGATCGCGTAATACGATATTACCGATATCTCCAATACCATTTCCGTCAATATAGACAGATCCGGATGGTATTTTACCAGCTACGCTTGCTTCATCTGAACGAAGAGCGAGAACATCTCCATTATCCATGATGAAACAGTTTTCTTCTGGAATACCACAATCATTTGCTAACTTCATATGCATACGTTGCATGCGATATTCACCATGAATTGGCATGAAATATTTCGGTTTAATTAGACGAAGCATTAGTTTTTGTTCTTCTTGTCCACCGTGTCCACTCGTATGAATGTTTGACAGTTTTCCGTGGATTACATCAGCACCAGCACGATATAACATGTTAATTGTACGGCTTACACTAATTGTATTACCAGGGATTGGTGAAGAAGAGAAGACAACTGTGTCGCCAGGAATGATTTGAATTTGACGATGAGTACCATTAGCAATACGTGAAAGTGCTGCCATTGGTTCACCTTGACTACCTGTACATAAAATAACAACTTTATTAGCCGGTAGGCGGTTTAGTTGAGATGTATCTATGAATGTATCTTTCGGACAGCGAATATAACCGAGGTTTTGTCCGATTTCAATTGCTGCTTCCATACTGCGACCGAACACAGCAACTTTACGATTGTTTTCAACAGCCGCTTCAACAACTTGTTGTAGACGATGGATATTTGATGCAAAGGTAGCGAAGATAATACGACCTTCTACTTTGCGGAAAATATCTTGAATACTATCACCAACACGGCGCTCAGACATTGTAAAGTTTGGAACTTCACTGTTTGTACTGTCAGATAAGAGACAAAGTACACCGTCTTTTCCGATTTCAGCCATTTTTGTTAAGTCAGCTGGTTCACCGACTGGTGTGAAATCAAATTTGAAATCCCCAGTATGAACAACTTGTCCTTGAGGTGTTTTCACAACAACTCCGTATGAATCTGGGATACTGTGAGTCGTACGGAAGAAGGAAACAGATGTCTTTTTAAATTTAATAACATCATCTTCTTGAATTTCATAAAGTTTTGCTTTACGAAGTAATCCGTGCTCTTCTAATTTGTTTTTGATTAGCGCAATTGCTAATTTCCCGCCATAAATCGGGATGTTTACTTGACGTAATAAGTAAGGAATTCCACCGATATGATCTTCGTGACCATGTGTAATGAATAATCCTTTAATTTTATCTTCGTTTCGCACAAAATAAGTGTAATCTGGTATTACATAATCGATTCCGAGGAGTTCGTCTTCTGGAAATTTAATTCCAGCATCAATAATAATAATTTCATCTTGAAATTGAACAGCATATGTATTTTTACCGATTTCACCAAGTCCACCTAAAGCAAAAACGGCAGCCTGATCATTCTTTAGAAATTTCATATGACTATACGATTTCCGCTAATGTTAAATCAGCGTTTTCTTTTTCATATTCAAGATGAGCACCAGTAACAGACTGAACGAACTCGATATTATATGCGAACTTATTTAATTTCTTACGAACATCCTTTTCAGACGTAGCCTCTAAATATAAAACTTTTGTATTTTCACGTACTGGAACCTCAGTCATTTTGTCTTGATAAAATACTTTAAAAATCATTTGGAAAACCTCTCCTTGTCTATGTTTTGCATTATCTGTTACTTATTATAAAGCAAACAGTCACGATTTTCATGTTTTTTCGAATGAGAATGAAGAAAAAGCCCGAAATGGGCACAATTTAAGCGATTGTCTTTTTACGGACTAAATCTTTTAAATAACGCTTGAGCTTTTTCTTCAGCTTCTTCAGCATGATTACTCCTTCCTTTCCTTATTTAAAACATGCATAGTACTAGTGAAAACTCCGTCTCTGATATAAGAAAGAAGACAAAAGTGAATGTTGAATCTTGTCCTTTCTCATACAGGGAAAGTTATTCTATAGTAACGATTAGTAGCCGTTAGTTATAGGTATAGTATGAGAAAGAATAGAAAAGAAAATTCATACGAACAAGTATCCACATTTTTTACTAATATATATATGCAGGTTTCATAAATAAGGTCAGAAAGTGAACGCTTTCTTCACAGATGTTTAATATGTTATACTTTTTTTTAGAATTTGAAAAGCGATAATCAAAATAGGAATATAGAGTAACGGAAAGGATTTTGACAAATGAATGATAAAATTGTCTTTTTTGATATTGACGGAACATTATTAGATCACGATAAGAAGATTCCACAATCTACACGAGATGCAGTAAGACATTTACAAGAAAAAGGTGTGCATGTAGCAATTGCGACAGGACGTGCGCCGTTTATGTTTGAAGATATTCGTGAGGAACTCAATATACATAATTATGTTAGTTTTAATGGACAGTACGTTGTATTTGAAGATGAGGTAATATTTAATAACCCGTTACATCCAGCTGCCTTACATAAGTTTACTCAGTTTGCAAAACAAGAAGGATATCCACTTGTATATCTGGATCATCAAGAAATGAGAGCATCAGTAGAATATCATGATTATGTGAAAGAAGGTTTTGGGAGTTTAAACTTTGAACATCCGGCATATGAACCTGATTTTTATGAGAAGCGTAATATTTATCAAACTCTGCTTTTCTGTGAAGTGAATGAAGAAGAAAAGTTTATTAATCAGTATCCAGACTTTCATTTCATTCGTTGGCATGCATATTCAATGGATATTATTCCAAATGGTGGTTCAAAGGCGAAAGGAATTGAGAAATTCATTGAAAAATTAGGATTTAACCGTGAACAAGTGTATGCATTTGGAGATGGCTTAAATGATTTAGAAATGATTGAGGCGGTTGGGACAGGTATTGTGATGGGGAATGGTCATGAAGACTTGAAAAAACTTGCAAATCATGTGACAAAGGATGTTAGTGAAGATGGCATATATCATGGCTTAAAATGGGCTGGATTGCTATAAGTGAATATGGAAACCATTTCATATAAAAAGGCGGAAGATTAACTCCCGCCTTTTTATTATCGCTCTAGAGGTTTTGAATCGTCAGGAGCAGCAAATGGATTTTCTTTATTAATGTGGTCATAGAACATAACACCATTTAAATGGTCAATCTCATGCTGAAATACAATTGCTGGTAAACCTTTTAAACGTAATTTTACTTCCTCGCCGTTGATAGATGTTGCTTTCACTGTAATTCTTGTGTAACGAGGGACATAACCAGGTACTTCGCGGTCTACTGATAGACAGCCTTCCCCGCTTTGTAAATATGTACGTTCAACAGAATGACTAATGATTTTTGGGTTGAATAATGCATGACTATATAACGTGCCATCCGTATCAGTTACATGAACCGCAATCATTTTCTTTGAAATACCGATTTGTGGAGCCGCTAATCCAATTCCAGGGCGTAAACTATATTTTTCAGCCATTTCAGGATCTTGGCTATTGATTACAAATTCAATCATTTCTTTAAGGGCAGTTGTATCTTCTTCGCTCGCCGGCATTGATACCTCTTCTGCAACGTTTCGCAAAATAGGATCTCCTTCGCGAATGACATCTTTCATTGTAAGCATATGTAATCTCTCCTTTCTCTTTTAGTCTACCAAAGGAGCTGAAAAAAGTCATCGACAAGTAGGGGAAGCGTTTTGCTATAGAATATGTATGTAATTAAAAGAAAAGACGGCAAAGCCGTCTGTTTCTTTCCATAGTTGTTTCATTTTACATTAGCGAATGCAAGCAGCACCAACGATAATTAAAAGAATAAACAACACAACGATTAAGGCGAAGCCGCGTCCAGACCCGCCACAAGAACCGCCATAACCGTAGGAAGGATATGAACAAGTTGGATAGCAATATGAGTATCCGTACATGAGATGACCTCCTTTATCATTTCCCGCTAATACTGCGGTTACTATAATGTATGGAGGGAAGAGTAGAAATGTATGGGTAATTACCTATAAAAGGAAGAAGAGTTTGTATATTTTTGCTAAGAAGAGAGAAAAACTAAAGAGAATTAAATCGTTTACATATTATTCTAAGAGAAAAAATAAGTTGAAAAGGGAATAATATAACAGTAGGTTAATGCTTACTAATACAGATGTGAAAAATAAAAACACGTTTGTGTAGAAGAAACCTGCAGATTATTTATAAAAAAACGTAACCAAAGTAATTGACATCGTAATTAGAATAGTTGTAAACTAAAAAACGTGATCAAGATTGTATTAATATGTTTCTGAAAAAACATTAGTACAGATTGTTAGGTACACAAAATTATTCTCAACCGACAGATAAATTTGTTGGTTTACATTGTTGCGTTTTCAGTCTAGCTACTAGATAGTGAAAGCGTTTCAGAATATGGTTCAAGAGAGGAAGAGGTGAACGGAATGGGTACTAAAACAAAAAAGACCCTATTTAATGTTGATGAGCAAATGAAAGCTATCGCAGCTCAATTTGAGACATTACAAATTTTAAATGAAAAAGGCGAAGTTGTGAATGAAGCAGCTATGCCTGAATTATCTGATGATCAATTAAAAGAATTAATGCGCCGTATGGTGTATACTCGCGTACTAGATCAACGTTCTATTTCTTTAAACCGTCAAGGGCGTTTAGGTTTCTACGCACCAACAGCTGGACAAGAGGCTTCTCAATTAGCAAGTCATTTCGCACTTGAAGCAGAAGATTTCATCTTACCAGGATATCGTGATGTGCCACAATTAGTATGGCACGGTTTACCATTATACCAAGCGTTCTTATTCTCTCGTGGACATTTCATGGGTAACCAAATGCCTGAGAATGTAAATGCACTTGCTCCACAAATCATTATCGGTGCGCAAATCATCCAAACTGCTGGTGTTGCGTTAGGTATGAAACTACGTGGTAAAAAATCTGTTGCAATTACTTACACTGGTGACGGTGGTGCTTCACAAGGTGACTTCTACGAAGGTATGAACTTTGCGGGTGCATTCAAAGCTCCAGCAATCTTCGTTGTACAAAACAACCGTTATGCAATCTCTACTCCAGTAGAAAAGCAATCTGCAGCTAAAACTGTAGCACAAAAAGCAGTAGCAGCAGGTATTTACGGAATTCAAGTAGACGGTATGGATCCATTAGCTGTATACGCAGCAACTGCTTTCGCTCGTGAGCGTGCAGTAAACGGCGAAGGCCCTACTTTAATCGAGACTTTAACATTCCGTTACGGTCCACATACAATGGCTGGTGATGACCCAACTCGTTACCGTACAAAAGATATCGAGAACGAATGGGAACAAAAAGATCCAATCGTACGCTTCCGTGCATTCTTAGAAAACAAAGGCCTATGGTCTCAAGAAGTTGAAGAGAAAGTAATCGAAGAAGCAAAAGAAGATATCAAACAAGCAATTGCTAAGGCTGACCAAGCTCCAAAACAAAAAGTTACTGATTTAATGGAAATCATGTACGAAAAAATGCCTTACAACTTAGCTGAACAATATGAAATTTACAAAGAAAAGGAGTCGAAGTAAGCCATGGCTCAAATGACAATGATTCAAGCAATCACTGATGCTTTACGCGTTGAAATGAAAAATGACCCTAACGTACTTGTGTTTGGTGAAGACGTTGGTGTAAACGGCGGTGTATTCCGTGCTACTGAAGGTTTACAAGCTGAATTCGGTGAAGATCGTGTAATGGATACTCCACTTGCAGAGTCTGGTATTGGTGGACTTGCAGTTGGACTTGCATTAGAAGGCTTCCGTCCAGTTCCAGAAATCCAATTCTTCGGTTTCATTTATGAAGTAATGGATTCAGTTTCTGGTCAATTAGCTCGTATGCGTTACCGTTCTGGTGGACGTTGGACTGCTCCAGTAACAATTCGTTCTCCATTCGGTGGCGGTGTTCATACTCCTGAACTACATGCTGATAGCTTAGAAGGATTAGTGGCTCAACAACCTGGTCTAAAAGTTGTTATTCCATCTACTCCATACGATGCAAAAGGTCTTTTAATCTCTGCGATTCGTGACAACGATCCAGTTATCTACTTAGAGCATATGAAATTGTACCGTTCATTCCGTCAAGATGTACCAGAAGGCGATTACACAATTGATTTAGGTAAAGCTGATATCAAACGTGAAGGTACAGATGTATCTGTTATCGCTTACGGTGCTATGGTTCATGCTGCATTAAAAGCTGCTGAAGAACTTGAAAAAGAAGGTATCTCTTTAGAGGTAGTTGACTTACGTACAGTTCAACCATTAGATATCGAAACAATCATCGCTTCTGTTGAAAAAACAGGCCGCGTAGTTGTAGTTCAAGAAGCACAAAAACAAGCTGGTATTGCAGCTAACGTTGTAGCGGAAATTAACGACCGTGCAATCTTAAACTTAGAAGCTCCAGTTGTACGTGTTGCAGCTGCTGATACAGTATTCCCATTCTCTCAAGCTGAGAGCGTATGGTTACCAAACCATAAAGATATTGTTGAAGCTGTTAACAAAGTAATGAACTTCTAATTTTTAGCTTTTCATGTGCAAAAGAAATCAGCACATGCTGGTTTCTTTTGTACATATTCCATAATAATGAAATGAATCAGGGGGCTGAATTCCGTGGCATTTGAATTTAAACTACCAGATATCGGTGAAGGTATCCACGAAGGTGAAATCGTAAAATGGTTTATTAAACCAGGCGATGAAGTAAACGAAGACGATGTACTTCTTGAAGTACAAAATGATAAAGCAGTAGTAGAAATCCCTTCTCCTGTTAAAGGTAAAGTACTTGAAGTACTTGTAGAAGAAGGAACAGTTGCAATTGTAGGAGATACATTAATTAAATTTGATGCTCCTGGATACGAAAACCTTAAATTTAAAGGTGACGATCATGATGCAGCTCCAAAAGCTGAAGAAGCAGCAGTAGAAGCTCCAGCAGCGGAAGCTACTCCAGCAGCAACTGCAGAAGTAGTAAATGAGCGCGTAATCGCTATGCCATCTGTTCGTAAATATGCTCGTGAAAACGGCGTAGACATTCATAAAGTAGCTGGTTCTGGTAAGAACGGTCGTATCGTAAAAGCTGACATCGATGCATTTGCAAATGGTGGACAAGCAGTAGCAGCAACTGAGGCTCCAGCAGCAGTAGAAGCTACTCCAGCAGCAGCGAAAGAAGAAGCACCAAAAGCACAACCAATCCCAGCTGGTGAATATCCAGAAACTCGTGAGAAAATGAGTGGTATCCGTAAAGTGATTGCTAAAGCAATGGTTAACTCTAAGCATACAGCTCCTCACGTAACATTAATGGATGAAGTAGATGTAACAGAACTTGTTGCGCACCGTAAGAAGTTCAAAGCTGTTGCAGCTGACAAAGGTATTAAATTAACTTACCTTCCATACGTTGTTAAAGCTTTAACATCTGCATTACGTGAATACCCAATGTTAAACACTTCTTTAGATGATGCTTCTCAAGAAGTAGTTCATAAACATTACTTCAACATCGGTATCGCAGCTGATACAGACAAAGGTCTATTAGTACCAGTTGTTAAAGATACAGATCGCAAGTCTATCTTCACTATTTCTAACGAGATCAATGATCTTGCTGGTAAAGCACGTGATGGTCGTTTAGCTCCGGCTGAAATGAAAGGTGCTTCTTGCACAATCACAAACATTGGTTCTGCAGGTGGACAATGGTTCACTCCAGTTATCAACCACCCAGAAGTAGCAATCCTTGGTATCGGCCGTATCGCTGAGAAGCCAGTTGTGAAAAACGGTGAAATCGTTGCAGCTCCAGTATTAGCATTATCTCTAAGCTTTGACCATCGTTTAATTGACGGCGCAACTGCTCAAAAAGCATTAAACCAAATTAAACGTCTATTGAATGACCCACAATTATTAGTAATGGAGGCGTAATAACAATGGTAGTAGGAGATTTCCCAATTGAATTAGATACAGTCGTTGTTGGTGCAGGTCCTGGTGGATACGTTGCGGCAATTCGTGCAGCACAATTAGGTCAAAAGGTAGCAATTATCGAAAAAGCTAACCTTGGTGGCGTATGCTTAAACGTTGGATGTATTCCTTCAAAAGCGTTAATCAATGCAGGTCATCGTTATGAGAATGCAATGCATTCTGATGACATGGGTATCACTGCAGAGAACGTAAAAGTTGACTTTACAAAAGTTCAAGAATGGAAAAACGGCGTAGTTAAGAAATTAACTGGCGGTGTTGAAGGCCTTCTTAAAGGTAACAAAGTTGAAATCATTCGCGGTGAAGCTTACTTCGTAGATGCTAACACATTACGCGTAATGACTGAAGATGCAGCTCAAACGTATACGTTTAAAAATGCTGTTCTTGCAACTGGTTCTACACCAATCGAAATTCCAGGATTCAAATACTCTAAACGTGTTATCAACTCTACAGGCGCTTTAAGCTTACCTGAAATTCCTAAAAAACTTGTTGTAATCGGCGGCGGTTACATCGGTATGGAATTAGGAACTGCATATGCTAACTTCGGTACAGAAGTTACTGTAGTAGAAGCTGGTGACGAAATCTTAGCTGGTTTCGAAAAAGCTATGAGCTCTGTTGTTAAACGTGCTCTTCAAAAGAAAGGTAACGTAAATATCCATACAAAAGCTATGGCTAAAGGCGTTGAAGAAACAGAAACTGGCGTAAAAGTTAGCTTTGAAGTTAAAGGTGAAATCCAAACTGTAGAAGCAGATTACGTATTAGTAACTGTAGGTCGTCGTCCAAACACTCAAGAAATCGGTCTTGAGCAAGTTGGAGTTAAAATGACTGACCGCGGCATCATCGAAATCGATGAGCAATGTCGTACAAACGTATCAAACATCTATGCAATCGGTGATATCGTTCCTGGACCACCATTAGCTCACAAAGCTTCTTACGAAGGTAAAGTAGCTGTTGAAGCAATTAGTGGCCATGCATCAGCAATCGATTACATCGGAATTCCTGCAGTATGCTTCACTGATCCAGAATTAGCATCTGTTGGTTACACTAAGAAACAAGCAGAAGAAGCAGGAATGACAGTAGCTGTATCTAAGTTCCCATTCGCTGCAAACGGTCGTGCGTTATCATTAAACAGCACTGACGGTTTCCTACAACTTGTAACACGTAAAGAAGACGGTCTTCTTGTAGGTGCTCAAGTTGCAGGTGCAGGCGCTTCTGATATTATCTCTGAGATTGGTTTAGCTATCGAAGCTGGAATGACAGCAGAAGATATCGCTCAAACAATCCACGCTCACCCAACATTAGGTGAGATCACAATGGAAGCAGCTGAAGTTGCTCTTGGAATGCCAATTCACATTGTAAAATAATTATAAAAAAACGTCTTCTAAATTTAGAAGACGTTTTTTTATGTTATATGCATAGAAAAACAAGAGGTGAATCTCTTCGATTCACCTCTTGTTTTTATTCTTTATTTTCAAATTGATACATTTCTTTATTTGTACTAGTGTCATTATAAAGGAATAACACGATATCAGCATTTAGTTTTTCGAGGTCTTGTTTTACATTTTTACTTGCCGCAAATCGTGGATCAATAAATGTTGTTTGTTCAAACTCTTGTGCAAATAAAGGATAAGTCGCATCTGCATAAGAATCTTTAATGATGACAGCATGTAGCTTGTTTTTTGCATCTGGATTTAAGATATTTATCTGTGCATAGTCTGTTTGGTAAACAGAACTATAGTCTGGTGAAAGCTTCTTTTTGTCCACTGCAAAGAATTCCTTCATTGGCATTTGCATCGATTCTTCTGATTTTGGACCGAGATACACAGTGTAATTATCCCACATATTTGGGTTTTGCTTTAATTGTACATATGGGATTGTTTCAGGTGTTTTTATTAAATTATACAGTTGTTTATTCCAACTACCGATAAATTGTCCATTCGGTTTTTCTGTAGTTATTTTATAATCATCTCGATTAACAGCATTACCTTTAACTATTTTAGATTCATTAGTAATGTGATTCATTGTTTGTTCGTATGCATAAAATGCACCTTTCATATTCCAATGGTGATCTGTTTTAAAGTATAGATCTTCTAATTGTTCATGAGTAAATTCTTTTTGAAAAGTAGGAAGAACATCAATAACAGGGAAATTTATTTTCTGTAACTCTTGTACAAAATAATCGCGATGCTTTTGATCGTACCCACGATCTACATATGGCGGGTATTTATACGAAAATGCCGTTAGTTTACTTGGAGCTAACAAGAAATAAAATTCTGTTTTTGGAAATTGAGTTTGTAAGTTTTCTAATTCATTAACAGATTGTTTAATTTGATTACGCATATCTATTTTGGTAGGTGCAGATAAAATGAAACCGTCATCTGCAACATAATTGTTATTTACGAAAGTTCGATTGAATTTCATTTGTAACTTTGTGTATGTTTCAATAAATCTGTCTCGTGCTGCAATGTGATCTGTAAAATGTAATTCAGTATCTTTGAAATATTTTCCGGATTTTATAGTATCAATAGTTAGGACTGGATTCAAAGCTAATTCTCTATTTTCAAAATCAGAAAAACTTTTTTTGTCCCAATATATTATTTTTCCGGTCCATATACACATTCCAAAAATAATAGCGAGAAATCCTGTAATTAATATACGATTAGTGAAATTTTTCATAGTTAGCCCTCCTTTAGAAGCGGAAGTAAATAAATGGATTGTAAGTTGCATTTGTTAAATACATCATAGTTATAATTAAAACACTCAAGTAATAAAGTGGAGATAAAATGACTACCTTTTTATTTGCTAATAGATTCTTAATCCAAGAGAAAATTGGAGCTGATGTAATAATAGCAAGTATAAAGATTCCCCAATAATTCATTACATAGAAATAACTCGTAATGTCAGTTAACGATCCATTTAATCCGAACATTGCTTGTAAAAATTTTGAGCAGTAGCTAAAATTATCAGCGCGGAAGAAAACCCAACCAATAATCACTAAAAACATAACGTATACGTGTTGAATCGGCCACCATAATTTTTGTAATATTTTTTCGAAACCAGCCTTTTCTAAAGCAATTAAACATCCGTAATAAATACCCCAAATCATAAATGTCCAACTAGCTCCATGCCAAAATCCGGTTAACGCCCATACAATGAAGAGATTACGATAGATTTTCCAAGTAGATACGCGATTCCCGCCTAATGGAATATAAACATAATCACGGAACCAAGAACCAAGTGAAATGTGCCAACGACGCCAAAATTCAGAGATAGATTTTGAAATATATGGATAATTGAAATTCTCTAAGAAATCAAATCCGAACATTTTTCCTAATCCAATTGCCATATCACTGTAACCTGAAAAGTCGAAATAAATTTGTAATGTGTAAGCGATTGCGCCAATCCAAGCGGTAGATACGCTCATTGTTGCTGGGTCCATTGCAAATATTTCATCAGCAATAGCTCCCAATTGATTCGCAATTAAAACCTTTTTTCCCAATCCAATGATGAAACGACGAATTCCTTCTGAAAACTTATCAGCAGTAACTGTTCTAACATGTAATTGATGAGCGATTGTATTATATCGAACAATTGGTCCTGCTACTAATTGCGGGAAAATAGTAAAGTATAGTGCGAGATCAAATAGATTTCGCTGAGCTTCTACTTTCTTCTTATAAATATCGATAATATAACTCATTGCATGGAAAGTGAAAAATGAAATTCCAATGGGCAAGGGGATTTTTTCGAGTACAATGTTTGTATGGAAAATTCCATTTATATTATCTACTAAGAAATTAGCATATTTAAAATATCCTAGTATAGCAATATTGACAACGATTGCTATAGTAAGAATGACTTTTCTATTTGCACTAGACAGTTGGTCCTTATTAAGCCAAATTCCGAACCAATAGTTTATGAAAATAGAAAAAAGCATTAGGAAGACATATATTGGTTCTCCCCAAGCATAAAATAATAAACTAAACAATAGTAGAACTATGTTTTGTAATTCTTTCCGTACTGAGTAGTAAACGAAAAGAATTGCAGGTAAAAAAAGGCATAAGAAAAACAAATTGCTAAATACCATGTATCATTATTTCCTTTCTATCTTTTCTCTTTAAGGAGTATACCATGCGATAAATGAATAATCTATCTTATAGGAGATATGAGAGGATTTATTGTTAAAAACGAGGGATATTCGTATGTGAATAGTTGAGGAATTAAAAAAACAGAAAAATTTAACAGTAGATTAGGTGGAATTTGGAAAAGTTTACTTTCAAAATGTTAAGAGGGAAGAGCTGAAGCATATAATAGGAAGAAGAAGGGGGGAACGCTATGAAAATTACGCTAGCTTCATTTTTTCATCTAGTTTTATGGAGTGGATTTTCAGCAGTGTTATTATTGTCAAGTCGTGATAAATTACATTATAAAATTTTTCTTTTTCTTATATTTTTGTACTTAGCGTATGTAATAGCGTATGTCATACTAAGTGCAAGGAGAAAAGCAATACTTCTTACTTGCACAAATAGTATGATCTTTCTAATCATTTATTTTTGTTTTTAAATTAACGTTTATAGAAATACATTGTTCTTCCATTAAATAATTGTAATTCTCCTTCTAATTTCTTCGCTAGAAAACGGCAAAATTCATTTGCTTTTCCTTTATCACCAAATGTTGCATTAGGTGGTAAAGAAATCTGAATAAAAGATTGTTCCTTTTCTATACCGATACCAACATAAATGGAGTCATATCGATCGTGAGTAGATTGTAGTTTTAATGTTGTTGCTGATGTTTCTAAAATTTCATAAGGAAAAGCGGTATTTGTATAAGCGTAATTAATTTGAACACCAGTTTTGGAAGTAACTGTTTGATAGTAAAGAAAAAGTTGTTTTATATCATCTATTGAAACAGATTGTTGATTGGATTTAGGTACAAGCGTAATAAAGGCATGTTGCATATAAGTTCCCCCTAACTTAGTAGAATAATATCATTCTACATCCTACTGAATTTTTTGACAATTAAAAGGAGTATTCCTTTTTTTGTTTAATATACTAATGAAAGGTGATGTAGAAAGGTGGAAACCGATGTTTGAAAAATTGTATGATGAGCATGAAAGTGTGAAGGTACGATTTTTGGGGTTTATGACACATGATACTCGTTATGATTTTGGTGTTATTTATACAAATATGTTTTTTGGAAAGCCACTCATTGTTTGCATGCAAACAGGAAGATCTACTTTACTTGGACGAGATGATGTAGAGAATGTGCAACATATACAGGAAGTTTTTAAATTAGGATCAGAAGAGGAAGCGGCGGAGTTAGCTCAATTCTTTAAATTTTTAGTCCCATCTACTTCTTTGCATGCGGAATATGAAGAATAATTAATGTAAAACAGTCGTACGTATAAATATGGCTGTTTTTTTGTTTTAATATCGCATACTAATTTAAATTAAAAATATTTAATGTGTTATACTAAAAACCTATTGACGTAAAAAGTATAACATATTAAAATAAAGACAGAAAGTTAAGCGGTTACAAAAGTTTTTGGGATTATAAACTTAGGGGGAAATGAAAAATGGGAACGATCGTATGTCAAGATTGTGAAGGTACAATTGCACACTTCGAGGATGAGAAAGTAACGGTACTTTACGGGAAATGTGGATCTTGCGGATGTGATCACACAGAGCATACAAAAGCCCAATAATTGATAGGAAATGGACAGCTAAAAGTTTTTAGGACCATAAACTTAGGGGGAAATGAAAAATGGGAACAATCGTATGCCAAGTATGTGAAGGAACAATCGGTCATTTTGAAGATGAAAAAACGACTGTGCTTTACGGAAAATGTGGTACAAATTGTGACTGTGCTAATAAAGACAAAGCGAAAGCTTAATTATAAATAAGTAGATTATTATTAAAACTCAGGGGGAAATGAAAAATGGGAACAATCGTATGCCAAGTATGTGAAGGAACAATCGGACATTTTGAAGATGAAAAATCAACAGTACTATACGGGAAATGTGGATCTCACTGCGAATGTGACCATAAAGAACATACAAAAGCTTAAATAAGAAGAAGCGCCTACATATACATATGTAGGCGCTTTTTTAATAAATTGTAGTTGTATGGCCAACTGTTGCAACGATTGCATCATCTCTAATGGGAATAAATCCTATCGATGTCTGTGGAGTGCTAGGAGAGGCGTAGTGGCTCATGAGACGGCTATCAATACGGGTAATAGTATCGGTCAAGAAAGCTGAAATAAAAGCGTAGGGGACTCGTCGTTCATTTAAAGAGTATATAATTTCCTCTTTTGTTTTTACACCTACGCCATGTCCGTAAAAAAAGAAATTTCCTAGATAGATTGTATTTTCTCCTTGCCACTCGATTGTAGCTGGATTCACTTGTGGATTTTTAAAATAAACGAGATCGCCGGGAACTAGATCGCCACCCGTTTTTGTTATGAGCTTTAAATCTTGATCGTAGTCCCACGTATAAAGTAAAAGGTTTGCAAAGAGACGGTTGAATGTTTCTTCCTCATACAAGGATAGTAAAGCTTTGTAAAAAATAATGATCATAGCGGTGGCACATTCAGTTCCATATAGTTTTCCGTTTTTGAAAATATCTTGTATGGCAATGGAAGGGGGTATGTTTGGAAGGAGCTCGAATCCCCCAAGTGACGTTCTTTTCCAATATTGGGGGTTGCAAAAGGACTGTTGAAATGTGCGAAACTGAAATCCACTTTGAAAAAGTTCTAATGCAGAAGTAATAATATTCACTCGCAAATTTAGATCAAAGCTGAGTTCATCAGATGTTCGGAAGGAATAAATTTCTTGATTTCCTGCCATTATCGATAAAATTTGTTGTTTCTCAGCTGCAAATGGCTCATATTCATTTGTGATATAAGGATGTACAATAGAACGGCCTATTACAATCATAATAGTATCCCCACCTATACGTTACATTACTTCATATCGTATGAGAAAAGGAAAAAAGGGTGAAAGAAAAGCCTATCAACTGATAGGCTTGTACTCTTTAATCACACGTAATGTTTGTAATGTCATATCTTCAGGACCTTGTACAGGTAAACCCGCTTCTAAGTTTTTACGAATATACTCTAAGTTATCTTGTGTAATAATTTCCCCCGGAGTAAAGATTGGAATCCCTGGCGGATAAACCATAACGAAATCAGCTATAATACGACCTGCTGCATTTTCAAACGGAATGACTTCTGTTTCCGAATAAAAAGCATCTCGAGGAGAAAGTGCTAGCACTGGTATTTCTGGGATTTCTACTTGTATTTGAACACCTTTATCGGCTTGATTTCTAAATGTTGCTGCTAAATCTTGTAATGCTGCAATAAGTGTATTTGTCTCACTTTCTGTATCTCCGAAAGTGACAAGACATAGTATGTTGTATAAATCTGAGAGTTCTACTTCAATGTTATATTGCTCTCTAAGCCATACTTCAGCCTGATGGCCTGTAATACCTAAATCTTTTACAGATACAATTATCTTTGTAGGATCATAGTTAAAAGTAGCATCCGTACCTAGCATTTCTTTTCCAGGACAGTAAAGATCCTCAATAGCATTAATAGCATCACGAACTTGTTCCGCTAATTGTATAGTTTGTTCTATGAGTGCTGTTCCTTCTGTAGCAAGACGTTTTCTAGCAACATCTAGGGATGCTAACAAGATGTAAGAAGTTGATGTCGTCGTAAGCATGCTAATAATAGATTGAACATGTTTTACGTTCACAAGGCCTTCCTTCACGTTAAGAATAGAACTTTGCGTTAAAGATCCTCCTAATTTGTGAACACTTGTTGCTGCCATATCTGCACCGGCTTGCATCGCTGACATCGGCAATTCATCGTGAAAATGAATGTGAACACCATGGGCCTCATCAACGAGTACAGGGATATCGTAAGAATGTGCTAATTGGACAATCTGTTCTAAGTCTGCAGCAAAGCCAAAGTATGTTGGGTTAATAACAAGTAAGCCTTTCGCATCTGAATGCTCTTCAAGTGCCTTTTTGACAGATTGAATTGTAATTCCATGCGAAATACCAAGTTTTGGATCGATTTCAGGATGCATGAAAATCGGTTTTGCACCTGAGAAAATAATAGCTGACATTACTGATTTATGCACGTTTCGTGGCACTAGGATTTTGTCACCAGGACCGCAAACGCTCATCACCATTGTCATTATTGCACCACTTGTACCTTGAATAGAAAAGAAAGTATGATCTGCACCAAATGCAGCGGCTGCTAAATCTTGTGCTTCTTTAATCATACCTTTTGGATGATGTAAATCATCGAGCGGCGCAATATTAATTAAATCAATTGCTAATGCATTATGCCCAATAAATTCGCGAAATGTAGGATCCATACCCTGTCCTTTTTTATGACCAGGAATATGGAATTGAATTGGATTTCGCTTACTGTGCTCAACTAAAGCGGTAAACAATGGTGTTTCGTATTGGGACAATCTATACACCCCTTCTTCTTCGTAATATTTAGTATTATTTGTTTTATATAATCCTGTTCTAAAAAAGTTAAGTTCTTTTTTAGTATGAGGCTTGTTTTTCTGCCATTCACAAAAGTGTTTTTGAGATGGTAGGTTCACTTTGTTTTCTATAAAACAAAAGCATTATATCACCAATAATTATAGATGTATAGAAAAAAATATTTTTACAGTGAGTATGTTAAATAGTTATTTCCAATTACCTTATAGAGGAAGACAATTCCATCATAAGGAATAAATAGTGTATAATGCAAAGTGGCTATAGTGAAGAAGAAAAAATTCCTTTAAGATAGCATATTGAAATAAGAAGAAATGATAAATGAGGTGCAAAATGGAATATCAATATCCGCTAGATTATGATTGGTCAAATGAGGAAATGGTTGCAATTGTGAAGTTTTATGAAGCAATTGAGAAAGCATACGAAAAAGGAATTATAAGAGAAGAATTAATGGGATTATATCGTCGTTTTAAAGAGATTGTTCCATCTAAAGCAGAAGAGAAGAAAATTGATAAGGAGTTTCAAGAAGTAAGTGGATATTCTATATATCGTGCGATTCAAAGGGCAAAAGAAACTGAAGAACAAAAGCTTGTGAAAATGTAAAAATATTTTGAAAAATGAAAACTGAAGTGATATAATGTGATAACAACTAAAAACGGACAATATAAATTGTCCGTTTTCTACTATCGATTACAAAGTGCATATAAAGGAAGGAGTGATTGCATCGTAGATTCAATCTTAGCAAGGAATTGTTCGTTGGTCATTGCTGAAAACTCCTCTGGTGATATATGAATACCAACTAATAATTCTGCTTTTTTCACAGTAGCTAGACGTTCAATCATCTTTTGTAAGTCTTCTGTTTCAAGTGTTCTATGTAATTTTACACTTGGTTTAGTATGGTCAATGGACCAAACGAAGTCATTTGGAATATTTGTTTTTAAATCATTTAAATGTTCTAAGAAGGCGTGAGCCGTCTCCACTTTTTGTGGACACTCATAGATTAAACCAAAGTATATGAAGGCATGAGTACCCCATAATCCAATTTGGAAATGTGGTAGCATTTTATATCCGCGTTTATTTGTTGAAAAAGCAACCCAAGTATCGTTTGGTGGATTGACTTTGCGACGTGCATGTTTTGCTACATGATAAAAAAAGTTCTCATCAGTTTGTTTGGATAAATACGTTGCAAACTGTTCCCCTAAAGCTTCAAGTTTAGGATGAATGTTCGTTTTAATTGCACTCATTCGTTCTTCGAGACCATCAACTGTAAAGACCTCAAAATCAGTTGACTTGAATGTTTGTAGTGTCATGATTGTTCCTCCAACTCCTATTTTGCTTTTATTTTAGCATAGCTTGTACTATTCATAAAAAAAACAGCACAAAAAAAATTTAAATAAAAAAATATAATTTTGTTGCATAGATGATTTATCCAACATAGTATAGTATAAAACAAAAAATCAGAAAATTTAATTAATTCTAGTCCGAGGGCAGACGAATATTGGGAGGAGGCAAATAATATGAGACAGGTGATTAATGCGTTAAAGAGAACAGATGCTGAAAAGAGAATACCGGTGCTACGTTTGGAGCTAGATTATGAATTAGCAACTTTATATGATGCGATGATGGAAAATGATAAACTGAAAAAAGAAGAGTGTGTACAAAAGTTAGAAGTGTTAAGACTTGAAATGATTCGTTTAGAGGCGTAATAATAGTATATGTATAAAAAATTAGTTGGTGCGAACCTTATAAAGGGTTCGTTTTTTCTGTGAACAGTATAGATCGGAGTGTTTAAACATGCAAGAAGTATGGAAAGACATCGATGCACACGCCAAACAGTGGATTCGAGATGCAGGAGAGTTTTTAATGGCATCAATGGAAAAAGCACTTATTATAGAAACGAAATCCAATGCAGCTGATTTAGTAACAAATATGGACCGAGAAATAGAACAGTTTTTAATTGGGAAAATTAAAGAAACATTCCCGAACCATAATATTTTAGGAGAAGAAGGTTATGGAGATGAGGTAACTTCTTCTGATGGGGTTGTTTGGTTAATTGATCCAATTGATGGCACGATGAACTTTGTTCATCAAAAAAGAAATTTCGCAATTTCAATTGGAATTTATGAGAACGGTATCGGAAAGGTTGGACTCATTTATGATCCAGTTCATGATGAATTATACCATGCGGTAAAGGGAGCTGGAGCATTTTGTAATGAAGTACCAATACCTTTATTGGAAAAAGGAACTGTAGAGCAAGGAATTGTAGCTTTAAATGCGATATGGCTTACCGATAATCCATTGCTGAATAAGGAAAGTATGATGGCGCTGGTTAAGAAAGCAAGAGGCACGAGATCATATGGCTGTGCAGCGTTAGAGATGGTATACGTTGCAACAGGAAGAATAGATGCATATGTAACGCCGAGATTATCACCATGGGATTTTGGTGGGGGACAGATAATTGTAGAGGAAGTTGGAGGCAAGGCGACAACATTTTCTGGATCCCCGCTTTCAATCGTAGAGAAGAGCAGCGTATTAGTTGCAAAACCTGGAGTGTATGAAGAGGTGTTACGATTTATAGCGGAGTAACAAAAAAAGTAAGAGGCTGTATAAGCGCTTCTTACTTTTTGACGTTATTGCGATTTACGCATTTTTCTTTTTGTTACAAAACCGTATCCAACTGTAACAAATGTGCCGATAATGCAAATGATAACACCGATGGGACTATTTTCAGCAACCATAATACCGATACCGATTAAGAAAATAACACCGATAATTGCAGTTAATAAAAAGCGATATTGAATGTGTTCCATTTCTTCACCCTCCAATTTTATTTTACTTTCACAAAAGTAAGAATACAACTATATTTTCATTCTTGATTTTATTTTGATTGCCATTGTATCCCCTTCGCTCTTATAATAGAGAAGGATTAAAAAGACATTAGGAGTTGGACATGTTGAAAAAACGACAAGATTTACGAAATATAGCAATTATTGCCCACGTTGACCATGGTAAAACAACACTTGTTGACCAGTTATTACGTCAAGCGGGGACGTTCCGTGCGAATGAACATATTGAAGAACGCGCAATGGACTCAAACGATCTAGAAAGAGAACGTGGTATTACAATTTTAGCGAAGAATACTGCGATTCACTATGAAGATAAAAGAATTAACATTTTAGATACACCTGGTCACGCTGACTTCGGTGGAGAAGTAGAACGTATCATGAAAATGGTTGATGGTGTTCTACTTGTTGTTGATGCATATGAAGGTTGTATGCCACAAACACGATTTGTTTTAAAGAAAGCTCTTGAGCAAAACTTAACTCCAATCGTTGTTGTAAACAAAATTGACCGTGACTTCGCTCGCCCTGATGAAGTAGTTGATGAAGTAGTTGACTTATTCATCGAACTTGGTGCAAACGAAGATCAATTAGAGTTCCCAGTTGTATTTGCATCAGCAATGAACGGAACAGCAAGCTTAGATTCAAATCCAGCAAATCAAGAAGAGAATATGAAATCATTGTTTGACACAATTATTGAACATATTCCAGCACCAGTTGATAACAGCGAAGAGCCACTTCAATTCCAAGTAGCACTTCTTGATTACAATGACTATGTTGGTCGTATCGGGGTTGGACGCGTATTCCGTGGTACAATGAAAGTAGGACAACAAGTTGCATTAATGAAAGTTGACGGAACTGTAAAACAATTCCGTGTAACGAAATTATTTGGTTACATTGGATTAAAACGTCAAGAAATTGAAGAAGCAAAAGCTGGAGATTTAGTAGCTGTTTCAGGTATGGAAGACATTAACGTAGGTGAAACTGTATGTCCGGTTGAGCATGAAGAGGCTTTACCATTATTACGTATTGATGAGCCAACACTACAAATGACATTCCTTGTAAATAACAGCCCATTTGCAGGTCGTGAAGGTAAATTCATTACATCTCGTAAAATTGAAGAGCGTCTTCGTTCACAATTAGAAACAGATGTAAGTTTACGTGTAGATAATACAGATTCTCCTGATGCGTGGATCGTATCTGGACGTGGGGAATTACATTTATCTATCCTAATTGAAAACATGCGTCGTGAAGGTTATGAGCTACAAGTATCTAAGCCTGAAGTAATTATTAAAGAAGTTGATGGCGTAAGATGTGAGCCTGTAGAGCGCGTGCAAATCGATGTACCTGAAGAATACACTGGTTCTATTATGGAATCTATGGGTGCACGTAAAGGTGAAATGTTAGATATGGTGAATAACGGAAACGGTCAAGTTCGCCTTACTTTCATGGTTCCAGCACGTGGTTTAATTGGTTACACAACAGAATTCTTAACATTAACTCGTGGTTACGGTATTTTAAACCATACATTCGATTGCTACCAACCAGTACACGCTGGACAAGTTGGTGGACGTCGCCAAGGTGTTCTAGTTTCACTTGAAACAGGAAAAGCATCACAATACGGTATTATGCAAGTTGAAGACCGTGGTGTAATCTTCGTTGAACCAGGTACAGAAGTATATGCTGGTATGATTGTCGGAGAACACACTCGTGAGAACGACTTAACAGTTAACGTTGTGAAAATGAAACAACAAACTAACATTCGTTCTGCGACGAAAGATCAAACTTCAACAATGAAAAAACCACGCTTAATGACTTTAGAAGAGTCATTAGAGTACTTAAACGATGATGAGTTCTGTGAAGTAACTCCAGAATCAATTCGTTTACGTAAAAAGATTCTTGATAAGAGTGAGCGTGAAAGAGCTGCTAAGAAAAAGAAATCTGTAGAAGCGTAAAATAATAGAACAGCTACCTTTGAGGGGTAGCTGTTTTTTATTGTATTTATTTTTGGAATATTTACTCTTTTTTGTGGACAGTATTTTTTTTGCAGGTTACTCTTGTATTAAGTACATAAATAAAATTTGTTTTTTGTGAGAAAGGGGGATGAATGATGTTAGAAAGAATGTCGTTTTTTGCGAAATTATGTAAAGTTGATGAAAATCCAGAACTAGGGATGTGGTTACTATATGGAACCATTATTATATTAAGCGCACTTGTGTATAATTTAGGTTTTGCAAGAAAACTATCAATAATAAAAAATATAGTGATATATATATCGTTAGCGATTGGGTGTACAGTTTTAACTTTCTTTGCAGTTTTTTTACCTGTTGGAGAGGGGCTTGTTGTAGCGGCGATTGTACTTGGGATTTATAGGTTGCGTTTACGTCAAGCAAGACAACAAAAAGCAGGGTGAGGGGCGGGTTTTTATGCGTTCAGTACAAGATGCACTATATAATTGGTTAACAATTAAAACAGTTGCCGAAGCACGTCCAGATGATCGTGCTGCAAAAGAAACGTATTTGTTATTTCAAAATATGATATATGAAGAATATAAATTAACGGATGTGGAAGTTAAAAAGAACGAAGAAATGTATTTGATTACATATGAAATGAATGGAGAAAAAAAATCTGCCAGGTTTCCATTAGAAGCTATTGATTGCTTTTTGGATCAAATGAATCGTGAACCTGAAAAATATAAATAAGTCCTTATCTATATGATTAAGGACTTATTTACATTTTACCAATCGTCTTCGACTTTTTTATCACGATATAATCGGAAATTACCACTTGCATGACGTTCCATCGTACGTTCTGCAATTCGTTCCGAACATTCCATGCACATATATGTATGAATAGGGCGGTTACGCAGTTTTTTTGCCATAGGATTTTCATCATCTAACATATCTTTTTTATCACAAATCATACATTTGACTCTCATTTCGTCACCTCAATACGAATTCTATCAGTATAAGTATATCATGGAAGTATAATGTTTTTGAATAATAGCGGGAAAAAATAATATTTTCGCAATTCGAAAAATAAGTTATGATAAGGATATATTAAGTATATTTGGGGGTGGAAATATGGCGAATGTAGTAGAGCCTACATTAACAGATGATTTAGTACAAACGTTACGTAAAGAATGTATTGTTATGGTGGCAACAACAGACTTCGAAAAACAAGTTCCTAACGTAAGTGCTATTTCTTGGGTGTATGCAGTTAGTGAAACTAGTATTCGATTTGCAGTAGATCAGCGTTCACGTATTGTGGAAAATATACGGCATAGTACTGGGGTGGTATTGACTATAATGGCGAATGAATCCGTATTTTCCATAAGTGGTGCAGGTGAAATTTTGACTGATAGAATGGAAGGCATTCCTCTAAAATTAACTGTAATAGAAGTAAATGTACAAGAAGTACGTGATGTTATGTTTTATGGAGCGAAACTTGCAACTGTACCAACATATGAAAAAACATATGATATTCGCGCAGCGAAGAAGCTGGATAACCAAGTGTTAGTAGGAATAAAAGAATTATAAATGTGATAAATAAGAAAGTCAGTTGTTAACTTTTGTAATCAGTTATTGTGATTTTATGTTAATAATTATAATTAAAAGTAATATATTGAATAGAAATGAATAAAAAATAAATAAAAGGTTTAATGGCTATGGATTTCGATTCTACCTCGTTTATACGGTACATATAATTATAACAATGGTTCGTCCATATTGTATGGATGAAACCCTTGTTCTACAAATTTAAAAGTGGAGTCAGGGGGTAACAGGTTGGATAAAATTTATGTGTTAGATACGAATGTACTTTTGCAGGATCCTTTATCTATTTTTTCATTTGAAACCAATGAAGTAGTGATTCCAGCAGTTGTATTAGAAGAGGTTGATTCGAAAAAACGTTATATGGATGAAGTAGGACGAAATGCTCGTTATGTATCTAAGTTAATAGACAAATTTCGTGAGATAGGAAAGCTGCATGAAAGTATTCCGCTAGAAAACGGCGGTACATTTCGTATTGAATTAAATCATCGTTCATTTGTTCAACTACAAGATATTTTTGTAGAAAAAACAAATGATAATCGAATTTTAGCTGTAGCAAAAAATTTATCTTTAGAAGAGCAAGAAAAAGAGGACGGGAAGTCTGTTATTTTAGTAAGTAAAGACGTGCTCGTAAGGGTAAAAGCTGATGCAATTGGTTTGAAGGCGGAAGATTATTTAAGTGATCGTGTAATTGAAGTAGATAATATATATTCAGGATTTTTGGAAGGGTATATATCAAAAGAGCAATTGGATTATTTTTATGAAAAAGGTGAATTGCCTTTATCCGAAATTGCAAACCATCCTTTTTATCCAAATCAATTTGTAGTAATGAAAGATGCATTAGGGGGATCTAGTTCAGCACTTGGTATTGTGGATCACTTAGGTAAGAAGGTAAAGAAACTTATTTTTCACAATGAACAAGTATGGGGGATACGACCACGAAATGTGCAGCAAATTATGGGATTAGAATTGTTGCTTCGTGAAGATATTCCGCTAGTAACGTTAACAGGGAAAGCTGGTACAGGAAAAACATTACTAGCCTTAGCTTCAGGGCTTATGCAAACTGAAGATTTAGGGTTATATAAAAAACTACTCGTTGCAAGGCCAATTGTTCCAGTCGGAAAAGATATCGGTTATTTACCAGGAGAAAAAGAAGAAAAGTTAAGACCGTGGATGCAGCCGATTTTTGATAATCTAGAGTATTTATTTAATACGAAAAAGCCAGGAGAGTTAGATGCTATTTTAGCTGGAATGGGTTCGATTGAAGTAGAAGCTCTTACCTATATACGTGGGAGAAGTATTCCGGATCAGTTCATTATAATTGACGAAGCACAAAATTTAACGAAACATGAAGTGAAAACGATACTGACAAGAGTAGGAGAAAAAAGTAAAATCGTATTAATGGGAGATCCTCAGCAAATTGATCATCCGTATTTGGATGAGTATAATAACGGTTTAACATATGTTGTAGAGAAGTTTAAAGAGCAACGTATTAGTGGTCATGTAAAGTTTGTTAAAGGTGAGCGATCGAATTTAGCTCAACTAGCAGCAGATTTATTATAAAAGGAGTGGGCTGAGGCTCACTCCTTTTTCTTCCAAGTATACATTTTAAATAATTGTAAATTTACGGATGTTACGGATTGGATTTTGTCTATTAGATCCATCATTGTAATATAGATAAACAGGTCCATCCTCTTTTAATGGCTTTCCTTCTTTTGAAAAACCAAGTATAGCATTTTCTACAGTTTCTAATGGAAGTATTATTGTTTGATCTACTGTTTCAATTTTGACTTGCGTAGCGTCATCTGAAATTTCGGCGTTAGCAAGAAATGGATGAAATGGTATACCGAACGTTCCAGTAATTAGCTGTTCTTTTTTATATTTCTTTACACTTTGTTGTATCGGTGGAAACGCAGCACCATCACGGATTTCGCGATCCCAATGTTCTGAAGTGTTTTTCAAATAAGCTTCTAGTTCTGATGTGTTTTCTCTTGTTTCATCAAAGTAAGTTGTCAAATCTACTTTTCGATCATCAAAGATCCAAACAGTTGGATCGATAGTGATTGGAAAACGAACTTTTCCATTAATAAATAAAATTTCGCTCATTGTTGTTCCCCCATTTGTGTTATACTCCCACTTTTCAGTATAATAGCATTAGACATGGTTGTCACAAAAAATGTTTCTATTGCAATTTACTAAAACTATCGCTAATATTAATAGATAGGAGAGAGTAGGACGGAAACGGAGGGAATCAATTTGGCGTCTGAGACAGTATCAAATCATCAGGAAAAGGCACTAGCCCTTCTACAAGCGGATGCGGAGAAGATTTTAAGACTTATTAAGGTGCAAATGGACAACCTTACAATGCCGCAATGTCCATTATATGAAGAAGTGTTAGACACACAAATGTTTGGACTATCCCGCGAGGTCGATTTTGCAGTTCGCCTTGGTCTTATTGCAGAAGAACAAGGGAAAGCAATGTTAGGAGAGCTTGAACGTGAGTTATCTGCACTTCATGAAGCATTTACAAACAAACAACAATAACGGGTTCAAATAGGGGGGCTCAAACTGAAAAAGTTTGGGCTTTTTATTTGTATAATAAAGCAGGAAGAATCAATGTACATATGGAATACAACAATAATTAAATTGAAACAGAGAGAGGAAATGAAATGAAAAGAGTATGGAAATCAATGGATTATTCATTGTTACTTCCTCTTGTTATCTTATGTGTGTTGGGAGTTATAATGGTATATAGTTCTAGTTCCATTGTCGCGATTTCGTCGAAATATAACTGGCCAGCAAATTACTTTTTTAAAAAACAATTAGTTGCTCTTGCTATTGGAACGGTAATGCTTGTGATTGTCGTTATAATCCCTTACAAATTTTGGAGGAAAAAAATAGTTCTTACAGCGATGGGGTTAGGGAGTATTGGGTTACTAACAGCAGCTTTCCTTTTCGGTAAGGTAATCAATGGTGCAAAAGGATGGATACTAGGTATACAACCAGCTGAGTTTGTAAAAATAGTAGTTATTATTACGCTAGCAAGTTTTTTTGCTAAGAAACAAGAGAGGAAAACCCCTTTTTTACAAGGGATAATACCTCCTATATTTATTGTCGGTGGATCGATGGTATTAATTTTATTACAAAATGACTTAGGGACTGACATATTAATAGGTGGAACAGTGTTAATTATGTTCTTCTGTTCAGGAGTTAATGTTAACTTGTGGATAAAAAGATTTTTATTAACATCTATCGTGTGGATTCCGGCGTTGTATTTTATCGGAAATTATAAATTAAGTAACTACCAAAAAGCTCGATTTTCAGTTTTTCTTGATCCATTTAGTGATCCGCAAAAGGATGGATTTCAACTAATAAATTCATTTATTGGAATTGCCTCAGGTGGATTAGGTGGTAGAGGATTAGGGAATAGTATACAAAAGTATGGCTATTTACCAGAGCCACAAACGGATTTTATTATGGCAATTATATCTGAAGAACTAGGTTTTATAGGTGTAGCTATCATTTTAATCTGTTTACTACTTATTATCATTCGTTCGTTTAGAGTGGCACAAAAATGTAAAGATCCATTTGGAAGTTTAATTGCAATAGGAATTGCAAGTTTAATTGGAATACAAACATTTGTTAATGTTGGTGGTATGTCTGGATTAATACCGCTTACAGGGGTACCTTTACCGTTTATTAGTTATGGTGGTAGTTCTTTGTTGGCTAATCTAATCTCGATGGGTATATTATTAAATGTTGCTAGTCATGTAAAACGACAAGAGAAACAGCAAAATGAGATAATGAAAGAAAGAGAACAAGATGGACCACGTCTTGTAGTTGTGAAATAAAAAACACATTGTGCTTTAGAGCGCGAGGTGTTTTTTTTATTTTTAAGAAATATTAAATATGATGCATTAATTGTGATATATACTAAAAAATATATCACATTATATTAAATATGACATACAATTAAGTTGTTAGAAAAGGAAGAGGTATGCTATACTATTTTTGTGAAACAAATTGATCAGAAAACTTATCATTTGTTAAAAAATAAGGTATGATGGATAAAAATAAAGTGAAGCTTTCTAAGTATAATATAATGTAGAAAGTGAAGAACTTCACGCTCTTTATGGTGTGTATATATTTTATCTCTAGAGTGGTAGGAAAGTAGAGGGGGAAAATCATGACAAAGCTGCAACGTATTCAAAAAGTATTGGTAGCTAACCGTGGAGAGATTGCAATTCGTGTGTTTCGAGCTTGTTCGGAACTTGGATTAAAAACAGTTGCAATCTATTCTAAAGAGGATAGTGGTTCTTATCATCGTTATAAAGCCGATGAGTCCTATTTAGTTGGGGAAGGGAAAAAGCCAATTGATGCTTATCTAGATATTGAGGGCATTATTGAGATTGCGAAAAGTAATCATGTAGATGCAATCCACCCTGGATATGGTTTCTTGTCAGAAAATATTCAATTCGCAAAACGTTGTGAAGAAGAAGGAATTATCTTTATCGGTCCAAAGAGTAAGCATTTAGATATGTTTGGAGATAAAGTGAAAGCAAGAACACAAGCGCAGCTAGCACAAATTCCAGTTATTCCTGGTAGTGATGGGCCAGTAAATTCAATAGAAGAAGTTGGAGAATTTGCTGAAAAGTATGATTACCCGATTATTATTAAAGCTTCCCTTGGCGGTGGTGGTCGTGGTATGCGTATTGTACGTACTAGTGAAGAATTAAGAGAATCGTATAATCGAGCGAAGTCAGAAGCGAAAGCAGCCTTTGGTAATGATGAAGTGTACGTTGAAAAATTCGTTGAAAAACCTAAACATATAGAAGTTCAAATTTTAGCAGATGAAGAGGGCAATGTTGTTCATTTATACGAGCGAGACTGTTCTGTACAACGTCGTCATCAAAAAGTTGTAGAAATTGCACCTAGTGTGTCACTTTCAGATGATTTGCGTCAGCGTATTTGTGATGCTGCTGTTAAATTAACGAAAAATGTAAATTATTTAAACGCAGGAACAGTAGAATTTCTTGTAAAAGGTGATGAGTTTTACTTCATAGAAGTAAATCCACGTGTTCAAGTTGAACATACGATTACAGAAATGATTACAGGAGTAGATATCGTTCAATCGCAAATTTTAATAGCTGATGGACATGCATTACATAGTAAAATGGTAGGTGTTCCGAAGCAAGAGGAAGTAGTTGTACATGGATTTGCAATACAATCTCGTGTAACGACTGAAGACCCATTAAATAATTTTATGCCGGATACAGGGAAAATTATGGCGTACCGATCAGGTGGTGGTTTCGGTGTTCGTCTTGATACAGGTAATAGTTTCCAAGGTGCTGTTATTACACCGTACTATGATTCTTTACTTGTAAAAGTTACAACATGGGCACTTACTTTTGAACAAGCTGCTGCGAAAATGGAACGTAACTTAAAAGAATTCCGTATTCGTGGTATTAAAACAAATATTCCATTCCTAGAGAATGTAGTAAAACATAAAAACTTCTTATCAGGAGAATATGACACTTCATTTATTGATGCGTCACCTGAACTATTCTTGTTCCCGAAACGTAAAGACCGCGGAACAAAAATGTTAAATTACATTGGGACAGTAACAGTAAATGGCTTCCCAGGAGTAGGGAAAAAAGAGAAACCAATTTTCCCGGATGCTCGTATACCGAATGTATTACACTCAGAGCCGATCCAAAATGGAACGAAACAAATTTTGGATGAGCGTGGAGCAGACGGATTAGTAAAGTGGGTACAAGATCAAAACCGTGTACTTTTAACGGATACAACATTCCGTGATGCGCATCAGTCATTACTTGCGACGCGTATTCGTACAAAAGATTTACATCAAATTGCAGAGCCGACAGCGAGAATGTTACCGAACCTATTCTCAGCGGAAATGTGGGGTGGTGCAACGTTTGATGTTGCATATCGTTTCTTAAAGGAAGATCCATGGGAACGATTACTAGATCTTCGTGAAAAAATGCCAAACGTTTTATTCCAAATGTTACTGCGTTCTTCAAACGCAGTTGGTTACAAAAACTATCCGGATAATTTAATTCAAAAATTTGTGGAATGTTCTGCTCAAGCTGGAATTGATGTGTTCCGTATTTTTGATAGCTTAAACTGGGTAGAAGGTATGAGAGTTGCGATTGATGCTGTACGAGACACTGGTAAAATTGCAGAAGCAACAATGTGCTACACAGGAGATATTCATGATCCGTTACGTAGTAAATATGATTTAAATTACTATAAAAATTTAGCAAAAGAGTTAGAAGCATCAGGAGCACATATATTAGGAATTAAAGATATGGCAGGCTTATTAAAACCTAATGCGGCATATGATTTAGTTTCTGCATTAAAAGAGACGGTATCGATTCCGATTCACTTGCATACACACGATACGAGTGGAAATGGTATATTAACGTATACAAAGGCAATTGAAGCAGGTGTTGACATTGTCGATGTAGCAGTAAGTTCTATGGCTGGTCAAACGTCACAACCAAGTGCGAACACGCTATACTATGCATTAGGTGGAAACGAAAGACAGCCGGACGTTAATATAGATTCATTAGAAAAATTATCTCATTACTGGGAAGATGTACGTAAATACTACGCACCGTTTGAAAGTGGTATGAATGCACCCCATACAGAGGTATACATGCACGAAATGCCAGGCGGACAGTATAGTAATCTACAACAACAAGCGAAAGCCGTTGGTTTAGGAGATCGCTTCGATGAAGTGAAAGTAATGTATCGCCGTGTGAATGACATGTTTGGCGATATTGTTAAAGTAACGCCATCATCTAAAGTTGTCGGTGATATGGCATTATTTATGGTTCAAAACCACTTAACAGAACAAGATGTTTTAGAGCGAGGGCATTCTATGGACTTCCCAGGATCTGTTGTTGAAATGTTCTCAGGAGATTTAGGACAACCATACGGTGGTTTCCCGAAACAATTACAAGAGATTATTTTAAAAGGGAAAGAGCCATTAACAGTAAGACCGGGTGAATTATTAGAGCCAGTAGATTTTGATGCGTTAAAAGAAGAGCTATTCCATAAACTTGGACGCGAAGTGACGATTTTTGATGTCGTTGCATATGCATTATATCCAAAAGTATTTATGGATTACGAAAAAGTTGCTGAGCTTTATGGAAGTGTATCTGTGCTTGATACACCGACATTCTTCTATGGTATGAGACTTGGTGAAGAAATCAATGTGGAAATCGAACAAGGTAAAACATTGATGGTTAAACTAGTATCAATCGGAGAGCCTCAACCAGATGGAAATCGTGTTCTTTATTTGGAGTTTAACGGACAACCACGTGAGATTGTTGTGAAAGACGAAAGTGTGAAAGCAACAGTGGCACAACGTGTGAAAGGAAACCGTGAAAATCCAAACCACATTAGTGCAACAATGCCAGGAACGGTAATTAAAGTAGTTGTAAAAGAAGGCGATGAAGTGAAAAAAGGCGATTCTATGGCAATTACAGAAGCAATGAAAATGGAAACGACGGTTCAAGCGCCGTTCAATGGTAAAGTGAAAAAAGTATATGTTAACGATGGAGATGCAATTCAAACGGGTGATTTACTTATTGAATTAGATCACTAAAATAGAAAAGAGCTGTGTACATGCAGCTCTTTTTCTTTATCCCGCATAAATGGGCAGTAAGACCCCCACTGATTAAAGTTTCACTTTATCGCAAAAAATACCTTGCCAATTCGGCAAGGTATTTTAATGTGAATTTATTTTGTTTGTTTAGAAGTTGATCCAGCTTCTTTTGCATTCGCTTTACTTCTTGTACCTAACATAACTAAATAGCATAGTACAGCAAACAAGCAAGAAATGAATAGTGAATGTAATAATGCCATTGCTAAACTAGCATTTGTAAATACAACTAAAATTCCTACGATAGCTTGAAGTGTAACAAGGATAAATGAAATGATCCATCCCCAGTATACGACAGGCTGCTGTTTGTAATGGCGAATAGCCAGAATCATCGCGTATAGTATCCAAGCGAAAATTAACATCGCTGCAACTCTATGTCCCATTTGAACCCATTCGTGGAGTTGAGTTGGCATAGGTCTATTTTTGCTACATAAAGGGAAGTCTGGACAGGCTAAGCTAGCTCGTTCGTGACGTACTAGAGCCCCTGTGTAGACAACGAGATAACAGTAAATTGTTACACCATAAATATGAAATTTCATTTTTTTGTCCATAATAAGTGAACGTGCATCAAATTTTTGGTCGATTTCAAAGATAAGACACGTTAATAAAATAACAGAAGCAAATGAAATTAAGGAAATACCGAAATGGATAGCAAGTACAGCTGGCATTTGTCCCCAAACAACTGCTGCAGCTCCCATTAATGCTTGTGCAACTAAAAATACGAAGGATAAAATTGCTAACGTTTTTGTTTCGCGCACATGTTTATAATATTTCCAGGACAAAATACAAAGGAGAGTGACAAGAATTCCTGCTGATCCTGATGTAAGGCGATGACTTAGTTCAATAATAGTTTCCATTGATAAATTAGATGGAACAAATTCACCGTTACAAAGTGGCCATGATTTACCGCAGCCTTGGCCAGAACCTGTTTTTGTAACTAAGGCGCCTCCTAATAAAACTATTAATAAATCAAGACTCGTAATGACTGCTAACCATTTAATAAAGCGTTGCAATCTCTTTCACCATCTTTCTGCTATGAAGTTATTGCGAAATATTTTCATTCCATTATGTATAGAATAAAACGCGCTAGTTCCTATGATATATAAAAAATAATAAAATAGCAAAGAAATGGCGGGGGAAAACAGGGGAGAGAAAATGGGTGTAGAAATAGGATATATAAGGAAAATTTTAGGGGGAAAATAGGCTATTTTGAAAAGAAATGGGGAGAATACGTGTTAAATATGACAAAAAAGTTTATGATAGAAGGTAACATCATGTTATGATAAGGACAAGTAAGAATTAAGTTTTTTATGTTCGACACAAAAAGTTCATGTTTTCTTCACAAAATGTTCGGGAAATATGATTTAATATATTGGAGTATGGGCGTAGATTAGTAGTAGAATGGGTTAACAATGTTTCTACTGTAATAATATTGCTATATAGAAGCGAAATATTTCATTTGAAATAGGCGCAAAAAGAAAGATGAAAGTTTTAAGAGGGGGTTAAAGTGATGAACCATGCAACAAGTGAGCTGCATGATGAGTCTGCTGTTACAAGTGTACCGGAAACAACTCGGTTACAAGATTTAAAAGCACTCGTTAAAATGGGGATTGTAAACTCAAATACACTTACTGTATTTACAGGATTTTGGTTGGCATTACACTTTAATGGATTAAGTGTGATGGATAATCTGGATAAGTTATTTTTTACAATCGTTGGTTCTGGATTAGTTATGGCAGGGGTATGTTGTTTAAACAACTACATTGATCGAGACATCGATCCATTAATGGAAAGAACAAAGACCCGTCCAACGGTTACTGGAAAGTATAAACCAGGATTTGCACTTACATTTGGATTAGTTATATTACTTCTTGGGTTTGTATTTTTATTATTAACAACACCAATGGCAGTGTTAATGGGGTTTATTGGTGCTTTCACATATGTTGTTCTATATAGTTTGTGGACAAAGAGAAAGTATACACTAAATACTGTTGTAGGTAGTATCTCTGGTGCAGTTCCACCTTTAATTGGATGGGCAGCAATCGATCCATCTTTAGGTCATCCAATTGCTTGGATGCTATTTTTGATTATGTTTATTTGGCAAATCCCACATTTCCTTGCATTAGCAATGAAACGTGTTGATGAATATCGAAATGCAGGAATCCCAATGCTTCCTGTAGTTCATGGATTTGAAATTACGAAACGCCAAATTATGATTTGGACAGTATGTTTATTGCCACTACCATTTTATATGAGTGGACTAGGGATAACATTTATGGTAATTGCAACTTTGCTTAACATCGGATGGATCATTTTAGGATTTTATGGCTTCCGTAAGCAAGATGACATCAAATGGTCCGTACAAATGTTTGTTTATTCCCTAAATTATTTAACAATCTTATTTGTATCAATGATTGTAGTTACATTCTTCTAAGACAACGACATAATTGGATTTCTTTACGTTGAGATTTACTTTACTTAACTATAAAGTACAATCTAATTCACAAGGAAAGTGGGGGTTGTTTGTATGAAGAAACAGTGGCGACTGCTTTCGTTCGTTTCACTGCTGGCTTTACTGTTAGGGGGATGCGGTAAAGCCTTTCAATCTACTTTAATTCCGCAAGGAGAAGTAGCAAAAATGCAATATGATTTGCTCTTACTAGCAACTGCGATTATGGTAGGAGTAGTACTAGTTGTTACTATTATTTTCTTATATGTAATTGTGCGTTTCCGACAAAAGAAGGGTCAGGAAGATTATATTCCGGAGCAAGTTGAAGGGAATCACAAACTAGAAATTATATGGACAGTTATTCCGATTATTCTTTTGTTAATCTTAGCTGTTCCGACGGTTACATATACATTCAAACTTGCTGATGTAAGTGCGATGGAGAAAAAGAATATTGATAAAGATACTATCGTTGTTGATGTAACAGCGAATCTTTATTGGTGGGAATTTTCTTACAAATCAGAAAAGATAGTAACTTCTCAAGATTTAGTCATCCCCACAGGTAAGAAAGTGTATTTGAATTTGAAGGGTGCCGATATTAAACATTCATTTTGGGTTCCATCTTTAGCTGGGAAAATGGATACAAATACAGATAATGTGAACAAAATGTGGTTAAAGGCAGACAAATCGGGCACTTATAATGGTTTTTGTACAGAATTTTGCGGCCCATCACATTCTTTAATGCAATTCAAAGTGAAAGCTTTAGATGAAAGCGAGTACAAAAAGTGGCTTGCTGATATGAAAAAGATTGATGGGAAGAAAGAAGTAGCTTCAACAAAGGCGCAAGAGGGCCAAGAAATATTTAATAAAAGCTGTATTGGTTGTCACGCAGTTGGATCTAATGATAGTAGACCACCTTCCGCTCGTATCGCACCAAACTTAGCAAACTTTGCGGATCGCGATATGGTTGCCGGTATTGCCGAAAACAATGAAGAAAACTTAAAAAAATGGCTGAAAGATCCTGAAAATATGAAACCAGGAAATAAAATGACTGGTAAATATGGCAACTTAACGGATGATCAAATTGATGCATTAAATGCATACTTACAAACGTTAAAAGTTGAAAAGTAAAGAGGGATTATTCGCGAAGGGGAGGTTGAAAACGTGAGTTCTGTAGCAAAAAAACAGGGGATGGGTGCTGTCATATGGGATTATTTAACGACAGTAGACCATAAAAAGATTGCCATTCTCTATTTAATTGCAGGTGGATTGTTTTTTGTAATAGGCGGAATAGAAGCTCTATTTATTCGCCTTCAATTAGCGATTCCTAACAACGCTTTTCTTGTTGGGGATGCTTATAATCAAGTATTAACGATGCACGGTACAACAATGATTTTCCTCGCAGCTATGCCACTCGTGTTTGCATTTATGAACGCCGCTGTACCACTTCAAATTGGTGCACGCGATGTAGCGTTCCCGTTTTTGAATTCACTCGGATTTTGGTTGTTTTTCTTTGGTGGAGTATTTTTAAATTTAAGTTGGTTTTTAGGTGGAGCACCTGATGCAGGATGGACATCTTATGCATCTTTAGCTTTAGCCTCTAAAGGCCATGGTGTTGATTTTTATGTACTCGGCTTGCAAATCTCCGGTATTGGTACATTAATTGGAGGTATTAACTTCCTTGTAACCATTATTAATATGCGTGCGCCAGGAATGACGTATATGCGTATGCCGATGTTTACATGGACGACATTTGTAACATCTTCGCTAATATTATTCGCCTTTCCGCCGTTAACTGTAGGATTAGGACTTTTAATGTTAGATCGTTTATTTGGAACAAGTTTCTTTAATCCAGCGTTGGGTGGGAATACAATTATATGGGAGCATTTATTCTGGATTTTCGGTCATCCAGAAGTATACATTCTTATACTCCCAGCTTTCGGAATATTCTCAGAAATCTTCGCGACATTTTCGAAAAAGCGATTATTTGGTTATTCATCGATGGTGTTTGCGACAGTATTAATTGGATTCTTAGGATTTATGGTATGGGCGCATCATATGTTTACTGTTGGGCTTGGTCCAGTTGCAAATGCTATTTTCTCAGTTGCAACAATGGCGATTGCGGTTCCGACCGGTATTAAAATATTCAACTGGCTCTTTACAATGTGGGGCGGAAGTATTCGTTTTACGACACCGATGATGTGGGCAGTAGCTTTCATTCCATCATTCGTAATGGGTGGAGTTACAGGTGTTATGTTAGCATCTGCACCAGCTGATTATCAATTTCATGATAACTATTTCGTAGTAGCACACTTTCATTATGTAATCGTTGGCGGTGTTGTATTTGGTTTACTTGCAGGGGCTCATTATTATTGGCCACTAATGTTTAATAAAGTACTGAATGAAACGTTAGGGAAGATAACGTTTTGGCTATTCTTTATCGGTTTCCATTTAACGTTCTTTATTCAGCATTTCCTAGGATTAATTGGTATGCCACGTCGTTACTACACATATCTTGAAGGGCAAGGATTGGAAATGGGGAATATGATTAGTTCTATTGGAGCGGTATTTATGGCTCTTGGAACGATTGTTCTTCTATTTAATGTAATTAAAACAACAGTATCAAAAGAAAAGGCTGGTCGTGATCCATGGGATGCACGTACGTTAGAATGGACAATGCCAGCACCTACACCGGAATATAACTTTAAACAATTACCATTTGTTCGCGGATTAGATCCGTTTTGGATTGAAAAACGTGAAGGGAATAAAGAGATGACAGCTGCGGAACCAGTTGGTGATATTCATATGCCAAATCCATCATTTTCACCATTTATCATTTCGTTAGGGTTGTTTATAGCGGCATTTGGTGCAATGTATATGCAGGGTGGAAAAGATAAGTTTTGGTTATTAGTAGCAATTATTGGTTTAATCATTACATTTGGCACAATGTTCCTACGTTCAGTAATCGATGATCATGGATATCATATTCATAAGGAAGATTTAGAAGATAAGGGGGGCAAGGCATAATGCATGTAGATGAAAAATTAACGAATGAAACATTTCCAGCAGAGCCTGAAAAAGCAACCCTTGAGGGGAAAAATAAGTTTGTCGGTTTTTGGTTATTTCTTGGAGGCGAAACAGTATTGTTCGCTTCCTTGTTTGGCACATATTTAGCGTTAAAGAATTCTACAAATGGTGGACCGACATCTCAAGAGATGTTTCAAATGCCACTCGTTTTCATTATGACGATGCTTTTATTAACAAGTAGCTTAACGAGCGTATATGCGATGTATCATATGAAAAACTTTAACTTTAAAAAAATGCAACTTTGGCTACTAGTAACAGTGTTGCTAGGTTTAGGATTTTTAGGGTTTGAGATATATGAGTTTTATCATTATACGCATGAATTTAAGCATACTATGAGAAGTAGTGCGTTTGGTTCCGCGTTTTATGCTCTTGTTGGTACACATGGACTCCACGTATTGTTTGGATTGTGTTGGATTTTAACATTAATCTTTAGAAACGCGAAGAGAGGTCTGAATCTATACAATGCACCGAAGTTTTATGTTGCATCGATTTATTGGCACTTTATTGACGTAGTTTGGGTGTTTATTTTCACTGTAGTATATTTGATGGGAATGGTGGGATAAACAATGGCGATAAAGCAAACGAATAATCCTAAAGTTGATCTTGTTTATCGGAAGAGAAAAAGTGCGGAGGAAATGAAGCATCAAGTTATTACATTTGCATTAATGATTTTTTTAACATTAGTAGCATTTGCAGCAGTAGCATATCCAAAAACTTTTAGTCCGACTTTCTCAGTACCATTTATTTTACTATTAGCAGTGGTACAAGTAATTTTTCAATTGTATTATTTTATGCATATGAGTCATAAAGGGCATGAAGCGGCAAGTTTCTTTCTTTATTCTGGTCTGTTAATTGGGTTAATTACAATTTTAGCTTTTATGACAATTGTGTGGATTTGAAAAGTGAAAAATAAGGGAGCTTGTGTTATCACAGCTCCCTCTTCATATTATGTGAAAGGGTAACCTTAAGAAGGTGGGTGTGACAATGAGTAACTTGTGGATATTTGGTTTTCAAGCTCTATGGAGTCCAATCTTTTTATCATTTATGCTTTCGATTCTTATAGGGTACTTTTTAATTATTGGGCCATATAGAACGCGATTTGAAAATGCGACGAAGGTAAGTAAGAAGCAAATTTTTTATTTTACGACTGGGATTGTTCTTTTGTACTTTGTAAAGGGAGGGCCTATTGATTTAATTGGTCATATTATATTTAGTGCACATATGTTTGAAATGGCAGTCATGTATATTGCAGTTCCGCCGTTATTGTTGCTTGGTATACCGGTTTGGTTATATCGTTATATTACTTCTTTTAAGTTCGTTCAAATTATATTAAAGATATTTGCTAAGCCGCTTATTGCATTGTTTGTATTTAATGGCCTGTTTTCTTTTTATCATTTACCAGTTGTTTTTGATACAGTAAAACAAAATCAAATTGCTCATCCTATTTGTCTCGCTATATTGTTCTTTACGGCAATCGTGATGTGGTGGCCGATGCTAAATCCATTACCAGAATATCAAACATTAAGTGATATAAAGAAACTTGGTTATATGTTTGCTAACGGTATATTATTAACGCCAGCTTGCGCGTTAATCATTTTTGCGACTGCACCGTTATTCGCAACGTATACGGATACGGCTGCTTGGATGAAGGCGATGGAACTTTGTGTACCAGCGGGAACTTTATCAGATTTAAATATAACAGGACCAGAATTTTTACACTGGATGCCAGTCGTACAAGACCAACAAACAGGCGGCATCATTATGAAAATTGTCCAGGAAATAGTGTATGGCACAATTATCGGCTATGTATTTTTTCGATGGGCGCGTCGAGAGCGTGAAAAGGATAAAGAGCAGTTGCAACAATTGCCGCCGTATTTACAAACGAAATAAAAGTGAGTGCATCCTATTGATGCACTCACTTTTATTTTATTCAATGATTTGGAATTCTTTTAACTCTTTTTCGACATTTTGTAGGAGTTGTTCGCTTTTTTGAAGTACATTCGTTGGGAAAGTTTCACCATCACCATACTCAACGCCGTGAGGATAATAATGTTTACCTAATAAGGGAGGAAGTAGTTTTATTTCAGCATGCCTACTACCAATGTCACCTTCAACAGCTAAACCTTGTACGCGTAAATAATAAACATCGTTTAATATTTCGAATTTATAATCGTATGTAACTCGTTCATAATCCCACTGTCCAGCAAGTACAAAATGATTTTTTTCCATAATCTCTGTTAATAGTGCTAAATCAACGACTGCACCATTAAATTTCGTATTTTTAAATTGCATATAATACCTCCTCTTTTAATGTTATATCATTATTTTTATAATAGTATGAATAATAAGAAAGTGCAATTCATATTGAGAGAAAAGGGATAATACAGACTTTTTTTACGAAAATATGATATAGTGAAAAGAGTACGGTACACACAAAAAAGGAAAGAAAAGGATTTGTGTATATCTCAATTTTATGTTTTGTGCAGGAGGTATATCGAGTGAAGAAATTATTGCGTATCGTAATGATTACATTTTTAATTTTAGCTATTGATTTATACGGGAAATTACTCGTTTCACAATATATATTAACCCCATCTCAATCAAAGCAAGAAAATAAAATTGTGAAAAAGAAAAAACAAGTAAATGAAGACTCTTCCGATACTGTTTTAAATATGATTGGTGGGGACTCTGAAAATTTATTAGCAAAATGGGGCGAGCCATCTCGAATAGAGCCATCTGCTTACGGATATGAATGGTGGGTATACAATCAAGATTTAACTCAGTATGTGCAATTTGGAGTTGCGGAACGAAAAGTTGTAACGGCGTATGTTGCTGGAGAGCAAGTTAAGGTGCCGCCTTATTATATAAATGAAAAATATGAAGAAGTGTATAAAAAGAATCCACTCTCGCATGAGATTTCGTTAAAAAGAGGGAAAAATAGTTATCAATTTGAGCTATCTGACACGGAAGTGATGGAACAACCATTAATATCTGTAGAAGATGGCTGGGCACAATTATATTTTGATCATTTTACACATGAGCTTGTTGGTATTCGTTATATGGATGATGAAACATTATTACGTCAAAGACCGTATCAGCTTGTTTATTCAGGTGAATTATTAGCTGAACAATCATTGACTCCAGAAAAAATGAAACAAATAGAGAATGGGAATATGCAACAAATTTTTGATTTAACAAATATTATCCGAAGTCGTCATGAGTTGCCGTTGTTAACATGGGATCAACAAACGGCAGATGTGGCTATTGGTCATAGTAAAGACATGAAGGATAATAATTACTTTTCACACGATTCACCTACACTAGGTACGTTAGGAGATCGTTTACAGCGCGGGAAAGTAGGATTTCAACTTGCTGGTGAGAACATAGCGGCGCAACATAGTGATGGAATTGCGGCGGTGCAAGGTTGGTTAAATAGTGAAGGGCATAGAAAGAATGTATTAAATGAACAATTTACAGGATTAGGTGTTGGGGTATACGATAAGTTTTATACACAAAACTTTATTCGGAAATAAAGTGAAATTTTAAGTTGTGTAGGGGACACCTCACGTTTAAGTACTTCGTATTCACTGAATTGTAGGTCGGAATCTTACCGTATGCAAATAGCAGGATAAAAAGGTGCATGAATCGTCTAAAAATAGGCGAACCATGCGCCTTTTTTTTCTTATTATATAGTAGATATACATGAAGAGGTGAGGATTATGCCGACAACAAAAGGACCGTTACATCCATCGGTTCAACAGTTTAAAGAGTTTGTAAACCATCACCCTAAAATGGTTCATGAAGTTAGAAGTGGTCATAAAACTTGGCAACAGTTTTATGAAGAATGGTACTTACTTGGTGAGGAAGATCCGATATGGGAAACTTTTAGAGCTGATGGAGCGCCTGCTTATACTTCGGTAAAAGAAAATAAAAAAGAAAAAGATAATCGAACTGAAGAGGAAAAAACTGCTGATGTGATGGGACAAATGCTTTCTTTCTTTAAAAAGCTAGATGTGGAACAAATGCAACACCATTTAGCCAATGTGACGAGTGCTATTGGAAGTGTGCAACAAGTTTTTCAACAATTTCAAGGGAAGCCCGCGCGGCAAGAAGAGAGTACTTCCGAAAATAATCCATTTTTCTTTCAGAAGGATTAGGGGGAAAGCGGATGAGAGCAGAAATTATGGAGTTTATAAAGGCTGATGAGGATTTATCTCGTTATATTAGGGAGCAACCGTACTGGTATAGAAAACTAACGCGAAACCCTGAAGAAAAAGAGGCGTTTGAGTTAGCAGCTCTGCAACATTTCAAAAAAACGATACCGGATAAAGTTGAGAAATTTCAAAATCAATTGGCAGTTGCTTCCATTATGATTGATATGTTTCAGTATATGAAGCAGCAAAATACAACATAATTGGAAGGGAAAACTATGTCCGTCATGCAGAACTTTTGATACAATAGAAGCGGATTATTTAAAAAGGAGTTGCAGCATGAGCATGACGGAAATTTGTTTAGTACGACATGGACAAACTGATTGGAATTTTCAAGAGATTATTCAGGGACGTGAAGATATTCCACTTAATGAAGTAGGGAAGAAGCAAGCAAATCAAAGTGCAGCTGCTTTGCAAGCAGGAGCATGGGATATTATTATAAGTAGCCCATTAATTAGAGCACACGAAACAGCTAAGGAAATTGCAGTTGCTACTGGATTACAATCGATTTTATTAGATGAGCGATTTGTTGAACGTAATTTTGGTGAAGCTTCTGGGAAACCCGTTGCGACTGTTAGGGAGTTAATTGCAGAAGGTAAAGTAGTTGGTATGGAGCAAGATGAAGAGATTGTAGCTCGTTGTTTTGCTGCTGTAAAAGATGTTGCAGAAACTCATTCTGGCAAACGTATTATCATTGTGGCTCATTCACATGCGATAAAAGCAATTTTACATGCAATTGCACCGGAAGATATTTCATTTAAGACCCCATTAAAAAATGCATGTATTAGTTATGTGAAAGAAAATAATGGGAAATGGGATGTTTTGAAATATAATATTGCGGAACATATTAATGTATAAGTATGATCTGGAATTATATAGAAAATATTTTGAGTGATATCTTTCTGTTTAGTGAGACACTTCAATTAGTAGTTCTATTCTAAATGTGGTATGATGAATACTCGGAGGTGTCTCTCATGATTGTAGCGACGCTAGAAAGCGTATTGATATTAGATAAGGCAGAGCAGCTTGCAAAAGCGATCATCTGTTCAGATATAGCAGAAGATTATCGTAAGTGTTATAAAGAATTGCATGAAGATATGGAAGTTCAGACGTTAATTCAGCAATTTACAGCGATGAAAGAACGATATGAAGAAGTGCAACGTTTCGGTAAATACCATCCTGATTATACTTTCGTTTCGACGAAAATGAGGGAGTTAAAGCGTTCTATAGACTTACATGATAAGATTGCAGCTTTTAAACGAGTAGAAACAGCTTTGCAAAAGTTGTTAGATGAAGTTAGTGTCGCAATCGGTTCGGAGGTGTCTTCTTCCATCAAAGTTCCAACAGGAAATCCATTTTTTGATGCTGGTGGCTGTGGCGGAGGTTGTGGTACCGGCGGAGGTTGTGGCTGTAAAACGGGGTAAATCACCCCGTTTTTTAGAAGATAGAAGAAAACGTATACAGAGTTTGTCCTGTAATGTCATAAATTTCTGATTGGTTTTCATAAAATATAAAATATATGTTTTTAAAAGGAGAAGATGGAGAAGATTATGTTCGGGCAACGACAAAGTATGATTGTTTATTTACATTCATTGAAACATGCCAAGATTTTAAGGAAATATGGTAACATACATTACATATCAAAACGCTTAAAATACGCAGTAGTATATTGTGATATGGAACAAATTGAGCATATGATGCAAAAGTTGAACAAACTTCCTTTTGTGAAAAAGATAGAACAGTCGTACCGCCCGTATTTAAAAACGGAATTTGAAAATTCACGTCCTGATCGGGCAAAAGAATACGATTATAGCTAATAAAAAAATCCCTTGCTAATTTTAGCGGGGGATTTTTTTATTTGAAATAAAGTATTATTTCATTGGAGGAATGAAATTATTCATTCGTAAAATACCAATTAGATGATTGAAGAACAGTTCTTTTTCTGGGAAAGTTGTGGATGGCTTTACCGTAAAGGTAGTCACTTTTTTTCCTAGTTGTTCTGCGGTTTCTTCAAATAAAATGACGCGTTTGCTTTTTTTATTTTCAAGTACAGGAATGCCTTCACGACATATGTATAATGGTTGGAAATCACCAGTAGTAGTCGGTTTTAATATTACAACAAGTGAGCACACTTTTTTTTCGTTTTTAATCGTTTCAAATTGTAACATATGTGTTATACGTTCTTGATTTGATTTGGCAATTTCAAGTAATTCATATAAATCAGAGTAGCCTTCTCCGAGTTCTATAAAGCGTTGAATCATATTTTTTCCTCCTCTTTCTTTTACTTACTGTACCATCTCACTTTTTAAATGAAAAGTAGACAAAGAAAAAAAACCCTGCAAAGCAGGGCCCTTCTTATACTAGCTTGTACTAGTAAGAAGGCAAAGGGAGAGGAGAAACCGGAGGAAGAACTTATGGGGAAACGTAAGTCTTCTCCGCGGTTGGCAACAACATCGAAGGTGATGTTGTTATAATTATTTATGTCCAATCTAAATGAAGATATACATCATGAAATTAAATTTTATGTTTGGCTTTTTATTTTTCTTTTTTTTATTTTATGATAGGATAAAAAAGGTAAAGTGAAATGAATAGTTCGTGTTAGCGAATAGTGAGATGAATACATAAAAATGCTGAGCGGTTATTTTAAGCTAAGTCCTTCTAGTGTTCGTTGAAAGATGAATGGAATCGTATAGTTTGGTAGCGGTTACTGAATGGAGAAGGGTTTTCTATAATTGCTCGATAGATTGAAATAAAGGTAGTGACAACAGATGAGAGTAGTTTCAGGAAAATGTAAAGGGCATCCACTTAAAGCGGTGCCAGGTAATACAACACGTCCAACGACAGATAAAGTAAAAGAATCAATTTTTAATATGATAGGTCCTTATTTTGATGGCGGTACCGCTCTTGATTTATTTGGCGGTAGTGGTGGTCTTGGAATCGAGGCTATAAGTAGAGGGATTGATAAAGCGATATTTGTTGATCGAGATAATAAAGCGATAAAGGTAATCCATCAAAATTTAGAAAGTTGTCGAATCCAGGAACAAGCTGAAGTATATCGAAATGATGCAGAACGTGCGGTAAAGGCTCTTATAAAACGTGAAATATCATTCGACCTTATATTAATTGACCCTCCATATAAAGATCAAAAAATTGTATCTTTAATTAGTGTGATGGATCAACATGGATTGTTACATCGAGATGGATTAATTATGTCAGAGCATGGTAATGATGTGGTTTTACCTGAGTCTATAGGGAGACTTGTAAAAGTAAGAGCTGAAAATTATGGGATTACAGCAATATCGATTTATAAGTATGAAGGTGAGGGGACGGAATGACTAGTATAGCTATTTCTTCGGGAAGTTTTGATCCAATTACCCTTGGGCATCTGGATATTATAAAAAGGGGAGCAAAAGTATTTGATGAGGTATACGTAGTAGTTTTAAACAACTCGTCAAAAAAACCGTTCTTTTCAGTTGAAGAGCGCTTAGATTTAATTCGAGAAGCAACAAAGGATATCCCGAATGTAAAAGTAGATTCACATAGTGGACTATTAGTGGAGTATGCGAAAATGCGTAATGCAAACGCGATTTTACGTGGGTTACGAGCGGTTTCTGATTTTGAATATGAGATGCAAATTACTTCTATGAATCGAAAATTAGATGAAAATATTGAAACCTTTTTTATTATGACAAACAATCAATATTCATTTTTAAGCTCGAGCATTGTGAAAGAAGTTGCGAGATATGGGGGAAGCGTAGTAGATCTTGTACCTCCTATTGTAGAACGTGCTTTAAAAGAAAAGTTTCAAACCCCGTTAAAGTGAACGGGGTTTTTCTTTGTTGCTACGAAAAAATAATAAGATAACATATACATATAAACAAAATAATGTAAATATCGGCCCATAGTGTACAAAAGATGTCCAAATTTCATGCAGTATAGAAGAATGATTCGATAAAAATACGGGGATATCTTTTTGCATAGGTGAAAAAGAGGTTACTTTTTCATAAAATGGTTTCCAAAATATAAAAGTAAAAATAGGAGCAAGAATACTTTGAATAATTCGTGCGAAAAAATAGGGCTTAAATCGGATGTCTGTTTCAGCTAATATGCTAGCAACTTGTGCCTGAATAGAAAGGCCGCTAAACGCTAAAATAAAGCTTGTTACCATAGCTTGTTGCAGGAGGGGTGTTTCATTTATTTGACTAATCATTTGGCTACCGAGTGTCATTTCAAAAATGCCTGATAAGATTGGAATACTAAATTCTGTAGTTAGTTGGAAGAATGATAAAATATGTTGCATAATAAAAGAAAGTGCCGCTGTAATATGAAATACAGTAATCATTTTATTTAAAACAGAGAATAAAATAATAAATCCACCAATCATAAGTAACGTTTGAATAGAAGAAACGATAGCGTCCCCAAGTAATTTTCCTAGTGGTCTTTTCTCTTGCATGCGTGTCTCGTGTAGGATTGAAAAAGGGTTTTGAAAAGGACGTTTTTTAGTAGTTTGTTTATCATTCGTGGAGATGTTGTTGCCGTAAAAACGCATCAATAACCCGACGGCAAAGTTACTTAAATAATGTGCAGCAGCTAATACGATTCCTAATTTCGGATTATTGAAAAAACCGATAGAAACAGCTCCAAAAATAAAAAGTGGATTAGATGAGTTTGTAAAAGATACGAGGCGCTCTGCTTCGATTTGTGTTAGCTGATTACTTTTACGCAGTCTAGCGCTTAATTTGGCGCCAGCAGGGAATCCTGAAGCCATTCCCATTGCCCAAACAAATCCGCCTATCCCTGGAACGCGAAAAAGTGGTCGCATGAGTGGTTCTAATATAACACCTATAAATTTTACAACACCAATACTAATTAGAAGTTCCGCAATGATGAAAAACGGTAAAAGTGAAGGGAATACAACTTCCCACCATATATTTAACCCTCGAACGGAAGCTTGCAAAGCAGCTTGGGGGTGGAGTACAAGAGAAAAGGTTAAAAACAGTGTTGATATGGTAAGGAAAGCCGTTTTCCATTTTTCATACATGTAAGTAAATCCCCCTTTGTCCCAAAAAACGTTCATTTCAGTATACGTGGATACGTGGTGAATTTAGACCATAAGTATGAAAAAAGGAATGAAAAAAAATAAAGGGTGAGAAAAATGAAAGAACCGAAAATTGGTTTAGCTCTTGGATCTGGGGGCGCAAAAGGATTTGCTCATATTGGTGTTATAAAAGTTTTAAGAGAAAATGGTATACCGATTCATATGATTGCGGGAAGTAGTATGGGGGCTTTAGTAGGTACATTTTATGCAGCTAGCTCAAACATTGAAAGGCTGTATAAACTGGCAAATGTTTTTAAACGGAAATATTATTTAGATTTTACTGTTCCGAAAATGGGATTTATTGCTGGAAAACGTGTCAAAGATATGATTAAAATGTTTACATATAATAAAAATTTAGAAGAGTTAGATATCCCGACGGCTGTTGTGGCTACTGACATCTTGAAGGGGGAAAAAGTAGTTTTTACAAGTGGTCCTGTTGCAGAGGCGGTGAGAGCTAGCATATCTGTACCTGGAGTGTTTGTACCAGAAAAAATAGATGGACGATTATTGGTGGATGGCGGAGTGATTGATCGCATTCCAGTATCGGTTGTGAAAGAGTTAGGTGCTGATATTGTTATTGCTGTTGATGTATCCCCGATTAAAGTGAATGGAGAGGTTACGTCTATTTATGATGTAATTATGCAGAGTATTGAAATTATGCAACATGAGCTTGTGATGAATCGACAAATTGCATCGGATTTAATGATGCGACCAGCTGTAGAGCAATTTAGTTCACGTGCTTTTACAAATATTGAAGACATTATTCGAGTTGGAGAAGTAGAAGCGGAAAAACATGTTGCAAATATTTTTTTATTAATTGAGCAGTGGAAGGAGAAACATAATGTTTAAGCGTTTTCGGTTTATATATGCAATTTTAATAGGGGTTATATTGGCGATGTTACTTGTTTACGTACGTTTACCGTATTATGTAACAAAACCAGGAATGGCGGCCAAATTAGAGCCTTACGTTCAAGTTGAGGGTGGAACGAAAGAATCTGGTGATTTTATGCTTGTTACGGTTTCAATGGGACCAGCAAATGTGGTGAATTTAATAGCGGCACAGTTTAATAAATATACACATATTTCGAAAGCGGAAGAAATATTGCAAAAAGGTGAAAGTGATGAAGAATATCAATTTCGTCAAAATTATGCGATGAAAGATTCGCAAAATGCAGCAATCTATAATGCTTATAAACGTGCAAATCGTACTGTTTCTTTTGAAAATAAAGGTGTATTGGTTGCTGGTGTAGCGAAAGGGATGCCGTCAGAAGGCAAGCTTAAACTTGGAGATGTCATCGTAGCTGTCGATGGAAAAACATTTGAAAAGACGGAGCAATTTATTGAATATATGACAGGAAAAAAAGAAGGGGATGCAGTAAATATTGAGTATAAGAGGAATGGAAAACAGTTAAAAGAAAATTTAAATGTAAAGACCATTCCGAATGGAAATGGGCGTGTTGGTATAGGAGTTTCTATCGTTACGGAAAGAGAATTAGTGGTAGATCCGAAAGTGAAAATTGATTCTCATGAAATAGGCGGACCATCGGCAGGCCTAATGTTTACATTAGAAATATATAATCAACTTGTGGAAGATGATTTGACAAGAGGGCATGAAATAGCTGGAACAGGGACGATTAATGAAAAGGGAGAAATTGGCCCGATTGGTGGTATTCAGCAAAAAGTGGTCGCTGCAAGTGATGCTGGTGCGGAAGTGTTCTTTGCGCCAAATGAAAAAGGTGCGGAGAAATCGAATTATAAAGATGCACTTGAGGCTGCGAAAGATATTAAAACAAAAATGAAAGTTGTACCAGTTGATACGCTGGATGATGCATTATTGTACTTGGAAAAAATGGGAAATAAAAAATGAACCTCTCTGAAAAAGAGAGGTTTTTTTATAGGAATTTTGCAGTTGATTCATCATAACGAATTGGATGGTGTGTTGCATCTTGTTTTAGTAGTTGTGTTCGTAATGGTTCTTGCATGATGGAGAAATATACAGAATTGGCTTTTCGCTCTATATGTAAAGTAGGATGGTCAAATGTCTTTGTATGGGTAAGGATGGGAAGTTCTATTTTTTTCTTGTTTTTTGAAAGGTAAGTTTGTCCTTTTTGTGACATGCCTAGTAGACGAATGTACGGTGCATGCTGCTCTATATTTGCGCTATGTATTTCTTCTTTTGTTGTATTTGTTAAAATGTGTGTACAAGCTCTTTGTAATCTAGTCCACGTATAACGCTTCGTTTTTAATGTTTCCATGAATGAATGGAAGGAGGAACTGGTTTGTATTTTTGATAAAATACGATGCTCTAAACCTTCTTCTATTTCATATATATGTCGTAAGTCTTCTGGAGACATCGTCATGAGTTTGTATTTGAAAAATGAAAAGTATTGTTCCCAATTATGTAAAATCCCGTAGTTTTGTTTGTAACTTGCTAAAAGAGAAGCAGTCGCTTTTGGGATAAAAGGTTCAATTTCTGCAAAAGAACTATTTTCGCTAAAAAGTTGTTTACGAATACTAGTTGCGCTTGCAATATGTTGGTCGCTAAATGTTTCATCATGATAATGAGATGCGAATCTTTTTATCGTTTGTGCTTGCATAGAACTATTTTGTAAGAAAATTGATTTCATGTATTGGAATCCTAATATGTTATTCGGTTGTGACATGTCTATGTTTTTTTCGGATGGTAAAATGTGTAGGAAGGCTTCAGATGTAGCTTTTGCGTAACTGTTACCTGCATTCATAAATTGCTTTACAAGACGATTAAAAGTATCTTCTTCATTTTTTTGCACAGAGATGGTGTTATGAAAATTTTCAATCTGTCCATCCTCACTACCAAAACAAATTTCAGAAACACGCAGGGCGTTTAAAATAGAAATAGCACCATTTGCAAAGGTTTCAGCCTTTTGTGTTGAAAAGGCGTATGGAAGCTCTACAACAAGGTCTACACCGCATGATAAGGCCATTTTGGTACGATACCATTTGGATATGAGTGCTGGCTCACCACGCTGTAAAAAAGGGCCACTCATAACAGCGATTGTAATATCAGCGTGTGTTAACTTTTTTGTTTGTTGCACATGATAATCATGACCGTTATGAAAAGGGTTATATTCAACAACAATACCACTGGCTTTTATGGTAATCTCTCCTTTCGATGTAGCATCTTTTTGAAAAACGTGATACTCTATATATTATTTACTATGATGACTTCATTATAGTGTAAAGAAAAAACATTGACAAATATAAAATGGCTAGCTATAATTTTGTTTGTTGCCTTGAGGTGATATGATATGAAATGGTCCATCCATCAATTGAATAAATTGAGAAATAAAGGATTGACATTGGATGAGATGGTAGATGTAAGTGAGCTACAAGAGGTCGAGAAAGATATTCGTGAAATTAATCCTGCTCATGTAACAGGAAGAGTTGATTTTGGCTCCGGTAAGTTTACGTTCCATCTACATATAACTGGAAGCATGGTTTTACCATGTTCTCGCTCTTTAGTAGATGTGACATTACCATTTGACATTAAAACAACTGAGGTGTTCCAAACTTCACAAGAAGAATTTGAAACTGAAGCTGAAATTCATTGTTTAGAAGGAGAAGTACTTGACTTACTGCCCGTAATCAAGGAAAATATACTTTTGGAGATTCCAATGCAAATTTTCAGTGATGATGTTTCTGGTGGAGCACCGATGCAAGGTCAAGACTGGCAAGTGATTTCGGAAGAAAACAAAGAAAAGACTGTTGATCCACGATTAGCAGGACTTGCGAAGTTTTTTGACAAATAATCGGAAGACTGGTTTAGGCCTTCATATGAAAATAACTATTTCTTTTAAGGAGGTGGGAAGAATGGCTGTACCTTTTAGAAGAACTTCTAAAACAGTAAAAAGAAAGCGTCGTACGCATTTCAAATTATCAGTACCTGGTATGGTAGAGTGCCCAAGCTGTGGTGAAGCGAAATTAGCTCACCGTGTATGTAAAGCATGCGGTACTTACAAAGGTAAAGAAGTAATCAGCAAGTAATTGCGGGAAATAAACGTAGAAGATATCTTCTACGTTTATTTTTTTTGTCTTATTCTTTATTTGTTGTATTCTATCTTTTCTAGTAACTGCATATGCTTAATAAAAAATGCATAGGGAGGACTAGAGAGATGGCGACAACAAGACAAGATGCTTGGACTGATGATGAAGATTTGCTTCTGGCAGAAGTAGTACTCCGGCATATTCAAGAAGGTGGAACGCAATTATCTGCCTTTAAAGAAGTGGGAAGACATTTATCTCGTACACCAGCAGCATGTGGCTTTAGATGGAATTCTTACGTTAGAAAGCAATACAAAGAACGTATTGAAGAAGCGAAGCAACTACGTAAAGTAGAAAATTATGAAGTGAAAGAGACGAAGGTATTAGAGCCTACGTCAATTACATTGAATGATGTTATTCATTTCTTGCAAAATTATAAAGATGAAAACTCCTTAATGGTGTTGCAACAGCAAATTGAATCGTTACAAACAGAGAGAGAGAGTCTTTTGGAGCGATTATCAGTATATGAGGAAGAATATAGAACATTGCTTGATTATATCGACCAAAAAAGAAGTGTAATGGTAGCAGAAAGAAATAGTGCTCGTTCGAATGGGAAATTAGAAAAGTTAAAGAAATAAAAAAACAGCTGCTATGTAGCTGTTTTTTTATTTCTTATGCAGATTCTTCATTTGTAACCGTATTCAAATTTGTTTCTGGGTTCCAAACATAAAAATCACCATCAGGTACTGATACAGGCTGGAAATTTAATTTATCCCAAAAACCAGCTGAATGGATACGTGCGATTGTTTTAATTGGGAACTGTAGCCCCTTCGCATAATTTACAAGCATTTCTCCGAATCCTTGTTTTTGGAAAGTTGGTAACACTTCAAGTTTATAGAGTTCTAGGTAAGTACCTGTAATTTCGAATGGTTCCCCGCCGTTCCTTTTCATATATAGACTCATACGTGCGATTAGTGATCCGCCATAATAAATACCATAAAATGGAGATTCACTATCGTTTTCAATAATATTTGCCTGTAATTCTTCTAACATGGATAGTTCTTGAGCTCCGCAACCTTTAAATTTTTTAAATTCGTCTAATGTTTTATAATTGATGAGCAAGCGCTCAACTTTTGGGAATCCCATAACATCACATCCTTTTCATATCTCGTTGAATGCAGAAAAGTAAAAATATTTATAATAATATTATAACTCATTTTTTTATTTTTATGAAGATGATAGTATATTTCTTTTATTATTTTTTTGAGGATTTGCTAAACTAAGAGTAGAAGCATATTAATAGGTAGTATATACATATTGAAAGAAGAGGTTGCATTTGTTTGTCAAAGAGCAATGAAATTGAAAATGGTATTCATGTAATTGAGGAAGATAAAGTGAAACTGTAATCGGTGGGATTTGTTCACCTGTAGTTAATTATGATTCCGCACCAATCAGGTTTTTGCGGGATGAAAAGGGGGAGGGAAAAGGGACTTATGTATCGTGTTCATATGAGTTCCTTGTGTGAAAATGAAAATTGGAATTGTAGGACCGGGAGCTATCGGTCTATTGTATGCATTTTATTTACAAAAAAGTAGGCAAGATGTTACGTTGTTTACAAGGACAGCTAAACAGGCTGAGGAATTGAATGTAACGGGTGTAACTTGTATGAGGGGTGGAAAAAGTGAAACGGTATTCCCGCTTGTTTTACCAATAGAAAGTATGCTAGATCAGAAGCTAGACTATATATTTATTGCTGTTAAGCAATATCATATAACTGACATACTGCCTTTTGTGCGAGGGGAATCCTCATTAATCTTTTTGCAAAACGGAATGTCACACCTTCATACTATGCAGAAAATAGGGAATGAAAATATTGCAGTTGGGATTGTAGAGCATGGTGCGAAAAAAGAAGAAAGACATACCGTTTATCATACGGGGATAGGTGTAACAAAGTTTGGGATCGTGCACGGCCAGTCTATACATTTTGAAAAAATATTAAACTGCTTTCCTTTTCCTCATTTTCCGATTCAAATAGAAGATGATTGGAAGGATGTTATGCACAAAAAATTAGTAGTTAATGTATGTATCAATCCATTGACAGCATTATTACAAGTTCAGAACGGAGAGTTGATTACGAACCCGTTTTTTTATCAGATGATGGAACAAGTATTTCAGGAAGTTGTTTTTCTCGTTAAAGAAGAAAAAGAAATGGTATGGGAAATGGTACGCCGCGTATGTGAAAGGACGTCTCATAATACATCATCTATGCTGGCAGATGTGAGGGCGAGTAGACAAACGGAAATTGGTGCGATTGTTGGATATGTATTAGAAGAAGCTAAGAAACAGCAACAATCTGTTCCGACACTTCAATTTTTGTTCGATGCAATAAAAGGATTGGAAGTAAAAGTATAAGTGTAATTCTTTGCTTTTACGTGAAACATTGACTACAATGTGGATTGGTGAGAGAACAGGATACGAAAGGAAGAATTATATGGAGATAAAAGAAATCTCTGTTCCGCAACAAGGTGTTGTAGCGGACTATATGAACGGTAAAAAAGAGATACAGTCGTGTTTTGATTATATGTTAACAGAAGATGCTTTTAAACAGCGTGTACAAGATTTGCGTGAGAGGGAGTTTTTCCGCCAAGATTTAGTAGCGCATTTATTAGAATATAATACAAAATTACAAGCGGGCGAAGCTACGATTCAAAATGTAAAAGCGCTTGGAGATGAAAATACATATGTTGTTATAGCTGGACAACAAGCTGGGTTATTAACTGGGCCACTTTATACAATTCATAAAATCATTTCAGTTTTACAGCTTGCGAGGGAAAAGGAAGAAAGTTTAGGTGTTAAAGTTGTTCCTGTTTTCTGGATTGCTGGTGAAGACCATGATATGGATGAAATTAATCATACTTTTGTAACGAAGAATAAAAAAATAAAAAAGACTATTTTTCATGATCGTAATCCGAAAAGGGCGAGTGCTTCAGAGTCTGAGCTTTCTTTGGAAGACTGTAGAAAGTGGGTTGAAGAAATTTTCAAAACATACCCTGAAACGAATTTTACAAAGGATGTACTACAATTTATTGATGATTCTTTGGGGAAATCGAATACGTATGTAGATTTCTTTGGCCATCTTATTATGAAAATGTTCGTGAATTCTGGTTTAATTCTTGTTGATTCGCATCATCCTGAATTAAGAAAATTAGAAGTGCCGTTTTTCAAGCAAATTATAGGTAAGTATAAAGAAGTGCAAGAGGGGCTTCATAATCAACAGGAAGTAATTAAAGAATTAGGATATAAACCGATTATTGAAACAAAGTATAATGCAGTACATATATTCATGGAAATTGATAACGAGCGAGTATTACTTGAAGATGATCAAGGAAAGTTTGTTGGGAAGGATGGCGCGTATTCCTTTTCGTATGAGGAATTGATGGAAGAGATGGAGAGAAGCCCGGAACGCTTTAGTAATAATGTTGTAACGCGCCCTCTTATGCAAGAGTATGTATTTCCTACACTGGCGTTTATTGGAGGACCAGGGGAATTAGCTTACTGGAGTGAATTGCAACAAGTCTTCCATACTATCGGTTTCCGAATGCCGCCTGTCGTTCCGCGTATTACAATCACTTATATAGAGAGGGATATAGCGACAGATTTACGCGATTTACAATTGCAAGAGAGTGACCCGTTTTTAAATAACGTAGATACGCTGCGTGAAAACTGGTTATCTAATCAAATAGAGGAACCGATAGATGATCGATTTGTAGAGGCGAAAAAAGAAATAATTGATATTCATACGTCATTACAACAATTTGTGAAGAAAATAGATCCAGGATTAAGTGCGTTTGCAGGGAAAAATGAATTCAAAATTAATGAACAAATTGAACTGTTGGAAAGAATGTTGAAAAGAAATGTTGAGAAAAAACATGAAGTACAGCTAAATAAATTCCGTCGCATACAATTTGCGCTTCGTCCATTAGGGGCGCCGCAAGAGCGTGTGTGGAATGTTTGTTACTATTTAAATCAGTTCGGTTTGGATTTCGTTGATCGTGTAATGGAAAACCCGTTTTCTTGGGACGGAAAACATCATGTTATAAAACTATAGAATCTTGCTCTTAGGAGCAGGATTTTATTTTTGTCCCGTTGAATTTACTGTGAAGTGAAATTTTTCTGAATTATTAATTTTAAAATAATGGATATCGTAATTATGCAGGATACTTAAATATATGACAAAATAGCACAAAATGTAAACGTATTATTATCTTTTTCGACAGTTTTTTATTTAAATTCCCGCAAAAGATGATAAAATTTAGTATATAATAAAAGAAAATAGCGATTTGTATAGTATGCTGCCTTTGTAGGCAAGTTAAATGAGTCGTTCTTTCATAGTATTTCGTTCTCTAATCGTGAAATGTACGATTAGGGGAGGAGATGCATTCAACATAATTAATTGGAAAAAGAGTAGGTGCAACAATGTTTAAACACGTAACAGTGCTTTTAAAGGAAACAGTAGACGGCTTAGATATAAAGCCAGGTGGTACATATGTAGATTGTACACTGGGGGGAGGAGGACATAGTTCTTATTTATTGTCCCAATTAACTGAAGGTGGAAAGTTAATCGCGTTTGATCAAGATGAGATAGCGATTCAAAATGCGAAAGAAAAATTCTCTTCATACGGTGAGCAGTTCATAACAGTAAAAAGTAATTTCCGTTATTTATCTGAAAAACTACAGGAATTAGGCATAACAGAAGTAGACGGTATTTTATTTGATTTAGGTGTTTCATCCCCGCAATTAGATACACCAGAGCGTGGCTTTAGTTATCATCATGATGCACCGTTAGATATGCGGATGGATCAAGACGCCCCTTTAACAGCATATGATGTTGTGAATAGCTGGTCATATGAACAACTTGTAAGGATTTTCTTCCAGTATGGTGAAGAGAAATTTTCAAAACAAATAGCTAGGAAAATTGAAGCGTATCGTGAGAATAAAGCTATTGAAACGACAGCAGAATTAGTAGAACTAATTAAAGAGGGTATTCCAGCTCCTGCTCGTAGAACGGGTGGACATCCTGCGAAGCGAGTGTTCCAAGCAATCCGTATTGCCGTAAATGATGAATTGAAAGTATTTGAAGAAGCGTTGGAATCTGCAATTGAGATGGTCAAGCCAGGCGGAAGAGTTAGTGTTATAACATTTCATTCTTTAGAAGACCGTATTTGTAAAACGACGTTTAAGCGAAATAGTACAACGCCACAATTGCCGCAAGGATTACCAATTATTCCTGATGAATTTAAGCCGAAATTAAAGCTTATTACAAGAAAACCGATTTTACCTTCTGATATAGAGTTAGAAGAAAATAATCGAGCGCGTTCTGCGAAATTGAGAATCGCTGAAAAACGATAAAAAGGGGAGAGAGGTATGAGTAACTTAGCTGTAAAGTACAAACAACAAGCGCAAGAAGAGGTACAGATTCAAACGCCCCCACAGCAGATGGTTCAGCCAAAAGCTAAAGCGAAGATTACAAGAATCGAAAAACTGTTGTATGTAGCATTTATTGGCTTTTTATTGTATGCCTGTGTAGCGTTTATTGGAAATAAAGCAGGCCTTTATCAAGTTAATGTAGAAGCAGCGACGATAGAACAAAAAATTGTACAGCAGCAAAAAGAAAATCAAGAGTTACAGGCTGAAGTAGAGAAGTTGAGTCGTTATGAACGAATTGCTGAAGTTGCAAAAAAACACGGGCTAGAAATTAATGCGAATAATGTGAAGGGCCTAAAATAAGGCAATAGGTGTGAATGGAAAATGAAGAGAAATATGACTAAATTTCATACCAATAAGGGAGCAGGGTATTTTATGATTTTATTCCTCCTGCTCTTTTTGTTATTGTTAGCCCGATTTTTTTACATACAAGCAACTGGATCAGTTCATAATCATGATTTGGATGCACTTGCTAAGCAAAAACACAGTAAAACAGGAGTTCTGGAAGCAAATCGCGGGACGATTTATGATCAAAATGGTCATGTATTAGCGCAAGATGCAAACTCTTATAAACTTGTAGCGGAATTAAAAGGTGCGAATCATGTTGAAAATAAAGAGGATACTGCAAAGAAAATTGCGGGAGTACTCGGAAAAGACGAAGAGAAGATTTTAGCCACGTTAAATAAAGAAGGTAAAAGTCAAGTCGAATTTGGAACGCTAGGTAAAGATTTGACGAAAGAACAGAAGGAACAAATAGAAGCATTAAAATTGCCAGGCATATCTTTTATTACTGAAAATGCAAGAGTGTATCCGAACGGTGATTTTGCATCTTACGTTATAGGTCATGCTAAACCGAATGAAGAGGGGATTTCGGTAGGGCAATTTGGTTTAGAAAAAAGTTTGGATAAGTATTTAAGTGCTTCTAACGGAAAAGTAGCTTATACAGGTGATCGTAAAGGTGTGTCTCTTGACGGGGGGAAAGTGAACGTAGAGGCACCTAAAAACGGAGATAACGCGTATTTAACGATAGATCAACGTATTCAAAGTTATTTAGAAGACGCAATGAAAGAAGCGAGTAAACATTATGAACCAGAAAGTTTAATAGGGATTGTTGCGGATCCAAAAACAGGGAAAATATTAGCAACGTCTAGTAAACCTAGTTATGATCCAAATGATCGTCAAATTAAATATTTCTTCAATGACGCAATTGCAAATGCATTTGAACCTGGATCAACAATGAAAATATTCACGCTAGCAGCAGCTATTAATGAAGGTGTGTATAAAGGACAAGATTATTATCAGTCTGGTACATATCAAGTCGGAAACCGAAAAATAAAAGATCATAACGGCGGCGCTGGATGGGGATCTATCACATTTGATGAAGGGGTAGAGCGCTCTTCAAACGTAGCGTTTGCGATTTTAGGGGATCAAAAACTTGGTCCAGAACGTTTCCGAAAGTATATTCATAGCTTTGGATTAGATGAAAAAACGAACATTGATTTACCTGGTGAAGGTTCAAATACAATTATATTCGATCAGCAAATACAGCAAGTAACAACAGCATTTGGACAAGGTTCTACTGTAACACCAATTCAGCTTGTGCAAGCTGCAACTGCTATTGCAAATGATGGAAAAATGATGAAACCTTATACAGTTGATAAAATTGTAAATCCAATAACAGGGGAAGTAAAATTAGAACATAAGCCAGAAGAAGTGGGAAAACCTGTTACAAAAGAAACAGCAGCGCAAGTAAGACAGTTATTAGAGCGTGTTGTTACATCGCCGAAAGGAACAGGAACTGCTTATAAAGTCGATGGTTATTCAGTTGGTGGTAAAACAGGAACAGCGCAAATTCCGGATGGAAAAGGTGGTTATATGACAGGAAGAGAGAATTATATATTCTCGTTCTTAGGTATGGCACCTATGGATGATCCGCAGCTTGTTGTATATGTAGCTGTTAAACAACCGAAATTGAAAGATGATGAGAGTGGCGCGCAACCTTTAGCTGATATTTTTAAATATGTAACGAAGAATAGTTTAGAGTATTTAAAGATTAAGCCTAATGAAGTGAAAGATCCGAAGAAATATGTGAAAGAGCAGCAAACTGCTGTTCCAGATGTAACCGGAAAAACGATGGAAGAAGCGAAAAAAGCTATTGATAAAGCAAAACTTCGTCCAATCGTATTAGGTGAAGGGAAAGTGCAGCAGCAAGTGCCGAAAGCGACTGAGCAAACATTGAAGGGTGACCGAGTCTTCTTAGTAGGAGATAAACCTACAATGCCAAATATACAAGGCTGGGCACTGCGTGATGTTATGAATTTAGCGAAAACATTAAAGCTTAACCTAAAACCTACTGGTACCGGATACGTAACTGAACAAAGTGTGGCAGAAGGAACATTCTTGCAACCTGGTACAGAGTTAGGTGTAACACTTGTACCGCCACTTGAACCACAACAAGAAGCAGAAAAACCGTAATGGTAAAAGAGAAGAAGTTCTAATTAAATAAGTACAAGCATATATTGGAACAAGCTAGGCGTAAGGGAGGCTTGTTCCAATATGCGTGTATCAAATGTAACGGTTAGAAAACGACTTATTTTTATACTCATATCAGGTATACTTATTTTCACTATCATCGATATTCGTCTTGGATATGTGCAATTTTTTCTTGGCAATATGTTAACGGATCGTGCGAAGGATTCATGGAGTCGTAATATTACTTTTGAACCTGAACGTGGGAAAATTTTAGACCGAAATGGTGTGGAACTTGCTACGAATAAAAGTGCCCCAACTGTCTTTGTTGTACCGAGGCAAATTGAAAAACCAGCAGAGACTGCAGAGAAGTTAGCTGCAGTATTAGGTGTGGAAAAAGATGAGGTTTATAAGAGAATTACAAAAAAAGAATCAATTGTAAGGTTAGATAAAGGCGGAAGGAAAATATCACATGATAAAGCGAAAGAGGTACGAGGATTAAGTTTGAAAGGTGTTTATATCGCAGAGGACTCTATCCGGTACTATCCATTTGGCAACTTTTTATCACACGTATTAGGGTTTGCAGGTAGTGATAACCAAGGTCTTATGGGACTAGAAAAATATTATGATAAAGAGCTAAATGGTGATGACGGTCATGTGCGTTTTTTTGCAGATGCAAAAGGACAAAGGATGCCTAATGTTGGCGATGATTTCAAAAAACCAGAAGCTGGTTTGAATTTAGGTTTAACAATTGATGCACGTATTAATAGAATTATGGAAAGAGAAATGAATATTGCAGAGTCGACTTATAATCCAGATGGTATGATTGCGATTGCAATGAATCCGAAAAATGGTGAAATTTTAGGCATGTCGAGTCGGCCGAGCTTTGATCCAGCAGATTTTCAAAGTGTTTCTCCAGAAGTGTATAATAGAAATTTACCAGTATGGAGCACGTATGAGCCTGGTTCAACATTTAAGATCATTACGTTAGCCTCAGCCTTGAATGAAAATTTAGTAGACTTAGAGAAAGATACGTTTTATGATGATGGAGCAGCTGAAGTGGGTGGAGCTAGATTGAAATGCTGGAAAGCAGGAGGCCATGGTAGCCAAACGTTTTTAGAAGTAGTTCAAAACTCTTGTAACCCAGGATTTATCGAACTTGGTGATCGTCTTGGTAAAGACCGATTGTTTAAATATATTCGTAATTTCGGCTTTGGACAGAAAACCGGAATTGATTTGCAAGGTGAAGGTAGTGGGATTTTATTTAATCTAGATAAAGTCGGTCCAGTGGAGCAAGCAACAACTTCATTCGGTCAAGGTGTTTCTGTTACGCCAATCCAACAAGTAGCGGCAGTAGCAGCAGCTGTAAATGGTGGGACATTGTATCAACCGTATATAGCTAAGGAATTTATTGATCCGAAAAATAATCAAGTTGTAAGTAAAAAGACACCTGTGGAAAAAAGAAAAGTTATTTCCAAGGAAACTTCAGAAAAAGTTCGGTATGCACTAGAGAATGTTGTAGCAAAGGGATCTGGTAAAGGTGCTTTCATTGATGGGTATCGTGTAGGTGGAAAAACAGGTACGGCTCAAAAGGTGAAAGATGGTAAATATTTAGAGAATAATTATATAGTATCTTTTATCGGCTTTGCTCCAGCAGACGATCCGGAAATTGTTGTCTATGTTGCTGTTGATAATCCGAAAGGTGTAACTCAATTTGGTGGAGTAGTAGCAGCACCAATTGTTGGGAATATTCTTCGGGATGCACTTCCAGTTATGGGCGTGAAACCGAGAACAGAACAAGTTGAGAGAGAATATAAATGGGGCGATACACCAACTGTGGAAGTTCCGAATTTAATTGGTATGAAAAAGAAAGACTTACAGACACAGCTCGTCGATTTGAAGCTTGATATAAGTGGAGACGGAGAGAAAGTAATTAAACAATCCCCAGAAGCAGGAGCTAAAGTGAAAGAAGGCTCAAAAATTAGAATTTACTTCGGGAATTAAAGGTAACCTAGTACGATTTATGGTACAATTGGTGGAAGTGAGTTCTTTATAGAAGAGTTACTTAATTTGAGGCTGTAAGAGCCTCAATTATAAATAGGTCTATTTATTAGACACTGTAGCACTTACCTCCTACTTTACATAATTAGGAGGTAACGTGTTGCTTATTAAAAAAGAGATAAATACACAATGTAGAGAGGGTTTAGTGAAATGAAGTTGCATACACTTTTATCATGTTTGCATGATTTTCCAGTTGTTCCAAAAGAAAATCCAGAAATCACATCTATAGAAGCTGATTCACGTAAAGTGAAAGAGGGAAGCTTATTTGTATGTATGAAAGGATATACGGTTGATAGCCATGATTTTGCTAAGCAAGCAGCGGCACAAGGAGCGGCTGCTATTGTTGCGGAAAGACCAATTGATGTTGACGTTCCAGTTGTACTTGTGAAAAACACTTTTCGTTCGTTAGCGATTTTAGCTGATTATTTTTATGGTCAACCAACACACAAGTTACATTTAATCGGAATTACAGGTACAAATGGAAAGACAACAACATCGCATATTATGGATGAGATTATGCGCGCACATGGTCATAAAACGGGGTTAATTGGAACGATTAATATGAAAATCGGTGATGAAACATTTGAGGTGAAAAATACAACACCAGATGCACTAACACTTCAACAGACATTTTCAAAAATGGTTGAGCACGGTGTAGATAGTACAGTAATGGAAGTTTCGTCACATGCTTTAGATCTTGGTCGTGTACACGGATGTGATTACGATGTAGCAGTGTTTACAAATTTAACACAAGATCATTTAGACTATCATAAAACGATGGAAGAATATAAACATGCAAAAGGGTTGCTATTTGCACAACTTGGCAATAGTTATAATCATGATCGTGAAAAGTACGCGGTACTGAATAACGATGATGCTGTAACTCCGGAATATATGAGAAGTACTGCGGCGACTGTTGTAACGTATGGAATTGATACAACTAGTGATATTATGGCCAAAGATATCGTTATGACGAGTGGTGGAACTACATTTACGCTTGTAACACCGTATGAAAGTGTAAATGTTACGATGAAATTGATTGGGAAATTTAATGTATATAACGTACTAGCAGCAACAGCGGCAGGACTTGTTTCTGGTGTAAGTTTAGAAACGGTTATTGATGTAATAAAGCAACTAGCTGGAGTTCCAGGACGTTTTGAAGTAGTTGATGGTGGACAAAATTATACAGTTATTGTTGATTATGCACATACACCAGATAGCTTAGAGAATGTATTAAAAACAGCAAAACAGTTTGCAAAAGGCGATGTATATTGTATCGTCGGTTGTGGCGGAGATAGAGATCGAACAAAGAGACCAATCATGGCAAGTGTTGCAACAAAATATGCAACTCACGCAATTTACACTTCAGATAACCCAAGAAGTGAAGAGCCAGGGGCTATTTTAGATGATATGGTGCAGGGTGCAAATGGGAATAATTATGAAGTAATTATTGATAGAAAAGAAGCGATATACCATGCAATTGCTAACGCGAAAGCTGAAGATATCATCATTATTGCTGGTAAGGGTCATGAAACGTATCAAATTATTGGTAAAGACGTTCATCATTTTGACGATCGTGAAGTCGCTAAAGAAGCAATTACAGAGCGTTTAAACAGCGAAGAGTAACAACGTGAGAGGAGGACTACATGTGCTTGAGCAAGGTTTATTAGTAACGGCTGGGGTAGCATTCTTAATTTCGGTTGCCCTTTCGCCATTGTTTATTCCATTTTTAAGGAAATTAAAGTTCGGACAGAGTATTCGTGATGAGGGACCAAAGTCACATCAAAAAAAATCAGGGACACCGACAATGGGTGGTATTGTCATATATGTATCTATGATGGTAACTTCACTTATTATGGCAATTAAATTTAATCATTTAGGTGCAGAGGTTTCGTTATTATTATTAGTGACATTTGGCTACGGATTAATTGGATTTTTAGATGACTACATAAAGGTAGTTAAGAAGAGAAATCTTGGTTTAACATCAAAACAAAAATTAGTAGGTCAGCTTGTTATTGCTATTGCGTTCTTTTTAATTGGAAAAGGGCAAGCGTTCCACACATACATCATGATTCCGGGAACAGATGTTAAGTTTGAACTAGGTTGGGCGTATTTTGTACTTGTATTATTTATGCTTATTGGTGGATCAAATGCAGTTAACTTAACTGACGGTTTAGATGGTTTATTATCAGGAACAGCTGCTATTGCATTTGGGGCGTTTAGTATTATTGCAGTCGCACAAGAGCAATTTGGAGTAGCGATATTCTGTATGGCAGTTGTAGGAGCTGTACTTGGATTTTTAGTATTTAATGCAAATCCAGCGAAAGTGTTTATGGGAGATACAGGTTCTTTAGCTTTAGGTGGAGCCATTGCAGCTGTAGCGATTTTATTAAAACAAGAATTACTACTTGTAATCATTGGTGGAGTATTCGTAATGGAAACTTTATCTGTTATTATTCAGGTCATTTCTTTTAAAACAACAGGAAAACGTGTCTTTAAAATGAGTCCATTACACCATCATTATGAATTATGTGGTTGGTCAGAGTGGCGTGTTGTTGTGACGTTTTGGTCTGTAGGATTTTTATTAGCTGTGTTAGGAATTTATATCGGGGTGTGGATGTAATTGAAAACTGTAACTGAATTTCAAAATAAAAATATTCTTGTATTAGGCATTGCAAAAAGTGGTTATGCAGCAGCTACGCTGTTACAAAAAATAGGGGCAAATGTTATTGTAAATGACGGAAAGCCTTTAGCGGATAATGTACTTGCTGCAGAATTACAAGCAAAAGGAATGGACGTTGTATGCGGTGGTCATCCTTTAGAATTGTTAGAGAGAAATATTTCTCTTGTGGTAAAAAATCCAGGAATCCCGTATTCTAATCCAATATTAGTAGCTGCGAAAGAAAAGCAAATTCCGATTGTTACGGAAGTTGAATTAGCATATCGTATTTCAGAAGCTCCATTTGTTGGGATTACAGGGTCTAACGGTAAAACGACGACGACAATGCTTACATTTGAAATGCTAAAAGAAGGACAAAAGCATCCTGTAATTGCAGGGAACATTGGAACTGTAGCGTGTGAAGTAGCACAGGATGCAAAAGAAAATGAAGTTGTAGTTACAGAACTTTCATCTTTCCAATTGATGGGAGTAGAATTGTTCCAACCTAAAATTGCTGCGTTTTTAAATTTATTTGAGGCCCACTTAGATTATCACGGGACGAAAAAGGAATATGGTTTAGCAAAAGCAAATATTTTTAAAAACCAAACAGAAAATGATTATAGTGTAATAAATGCAGATGATGCAGATGTGATGGCTTTATCTGCTTATAGTAAAGGGCAAAAAGTACTATTCTCGACAACGAAAGAAATTGAAGATGGTGCGTGTATAAAAGAGAATGCTCTTTGCTTTAAAGGTGAAAAAGTTGTTGAAGTAGGCGATATCGTTTTACCTGGTCAACATAATTTAGAAAATATTTTAGCAGCGATGAGTATCGCAAAATTATTGGGTGTTTCTAATGAAGCGATTACGGCGGTGTTAAAACGTTTTACAGGTGTAAAACATCGTTTAGAATATGTAACAACTATTAACAATCGTAAGGTTTATAATGACTCAAAAGCAACGAATATGTTAGCGACTGAGAAAGCTTTAGCTGCGTTTACACAACCGATTGTGTTATTAGCGGGTGGGCTTGATCGTGGAAATGAATTCGATGATTTAATTCCGTATTTCAAAAATGTAAAAGCAATTGTGACATTTGGACAAACAGCTCCAAAATTAGTAAGAGCTGCAGAAAAAGCGGGATTAGATACAATTGAAAGTGTCGATACTTTAGATGAAGCTGTAGTGAAAGCTTATGCTCATTCTACAGATGGCGATGTAATTCTTCTTTCTCCAGCATGTGCAAGCTGGGATCAATTTAAAACATTTGAAGAAAGAGGAGACATTTTTATACAAGCTGTGCATAAACTTATATAAAGTAAATCAAAACATCAGTAGGCTAACACCTACTGATGTTTTGTTACATAGGGCAAAAGTTTCTGCCTAAAGAGGTGGTGTTTATGGGTAATGAAGAAAACGCCTGATTTTATTCTCATCATCGTTACACTTGCGTTGTTAACAATCGGAATGATTATGGTGTATAGTGCGAGTGCGGTTTGGGCCTCTTATAAAATGGGGGACTCATTCTTTTTTGCAAAAAGGCAATTGCTATTTGCAAGTCTAGGTGTAGTGGCTATGTTTTTTATTATGAAAATTGATTATTGGGTGTGGCGTACGTATTCAAAAGTAATTTTGCTAGTTTGCTTCATTCTTCTTATTCTTGTTCTTATTCCTGGAGTAGGACTTGTTCGAGGAGGAGCGCGAAGTTGGATTGGAATCGGGGCATTTTCCATTCAACCGTCAGAATTTATGAAGTTTGCGATGATTATTTTTTTAGCGAAATTTTTAGCGGAACGACAAAAATTAATTACCTCTTTTAAACGTGGTTTACTACCAGCACTAGGTTTTGTATTTCTTGCTTTTGGCATGATTATGTTACAGCCAGATCTTGGTACAGGAACGGTAATGGTTGGAACATGTATCATTATGATATTTGTCTCGGGAGCAAGGGTCTTTCACTTTGCAATGTTTGGTTTGCTTGGTGTAGCAGGATTTGTAGGGCTAATTGCATCAGCACCGTATCGAATGAAACGTATTACATCATATTTAGATCCGTGGTCAGATCCACTTGGAAGTGGATTTCAAATTATTCAATCGTTACTCGCAATTGGACCTGGTGGATTATTCGGGCTCGGACTTGGACAAAGTAGACAAAAATTTCTTTATTTACCTGAACCACAAACAGACTTTATATTTGCAATCTTATCTGAGGAATTAGGTTTTATTGGTGGTTCATTTGTGTTATTATTATTTAGTCTGTTATTATGGCGTGGGATTCGTATAGCTTTAGGAGCGCCAGATTTATATGGTACGTTTTTAGCAGTAGGTATTGTGGCGATGATTGCGATTCAAGTAATGATTAATGTTGGTGTTGTAACAGGATTGATGCCTGTTACGGGTATTACTTTGCCGTTTTTAAGTTATGGTGGATCAAGTTTGACATTAATGTTAATGGCAGTAGGTGTATTATTAAATATAAGTCGCCATTCTCGCTACTAAACCCTGTTTTATAAGACAGGGTTTTTCGTATGTGTGTGAAGAAACATGATGTATATAGAAATAAATACGACTGAAATCAGAAAAGAGAAGCGGAGGAGTTAGTAGTGCGTGTATTAGTAAGTGGTGGGGGCACTGGAGGTCATATTTATCCGGCTCTTGCTTTAATAAGAGAAATAAAAAAATTAAATCCGGAAGCAAGGTTTTTATATATTGGTACGGAGAGTGGATTAGAGAGCACAATCGTTCCAAAAGCAGGTATACCGTTTCAATCTATTGTTATAAGTGGATTTAAGCGTAAAATATCGTTAGATAATGTGAAAACGGTGATGCGTTTCTTAAAGGGTGTACAAGATAGTAAACGATATATTCGTCGTTTTAATCCGGATATTGTGATTGGAACGGGTGGGTATGTATGTGGACCAGTTGTATATGCTGCGGCAAAATTAGGTATTCCAACTATTGTACATGAACAAAATAGTGTACCTGGTGTAACGAACAAATTTTTAAGCCGCTATGTTGATAAAGTTGCAGTTTGTTTTGAAGCGGCTGCAGAACATTTTCCACAGTCAAAAGTGGTAATGACAGGAAATCCACGAGCATCAGAAGTAATGGATCAGAATGGAATGAAAGGAAAACGTTCCGTAGGTTTATCTCTTCCTAAAAAGTCCGTACTTATTTTTGGTGGAAGTCGTGGGGCTAGACCGATTAACGATGCTTTCGTAGAGGCAATTGAACAGTTTGGAAATAAAAGTTACGAAATATTGTATGTAACCGGTGAAGTTCATTATGACAAAGTGATGGAGGCTGTAAAGCAAAAAGGGAATCCGAATAATGTTATTATTAAACCTTTCATTCATAATATGCCAGAGGTACTTACAGGTGTAGATCTTGTTGTTTCAAGAGCGGGGGCAACAACACTTGCAGAATTAACAGCGTTAGGCAAGCCAAGTGTGTTAATTCCGAGTCCTTACGTAACAAATAACCATCAGGAAAAAAATGCGCGTTCTGTTGTCGATAAAGGAGCAGCAAAAATGTTACTTGAAAAAGATTTAACAGCAGAAACGCTTATTCGTGATATTGATGAAATTTTATTAGATGCACAAACATTACAAAATATGAAGCTGGCTGCTGAACAATTAGGTATTCCAGATGCAGCAAATAAGCTGTATGAAGTAATGAATAAGCTTGTAAAAAAATAACGTTAGGTGAACGCCCTGCATACTACTGTAATAAGGATAATTAGTATGGGGGAGATTGTTTATGGAGCAATTAGTAAATGAGCTTATAGAAGCAAATGTTGGTCGCGTGTTAGTGGATGAAGCGTTAGCACGTTATACCACTATGAAAATAGGTGGACCAGCTGATATTTTAATTGTGCCAAAGCATGTTGCCGGTATTGAAAAAACGTTGCAGTTAGTAAAAAAATATAAAACAAAGTGGACTGTAATTGGTCGTGGTTCGAACCTTCTTGTATCTGATCTAGGTATAGAAGGTGTCGTTATTCGTTTAGGAGAAGGATTAGACCACTTAGAAGTCGAAAAACATAGAGTAAGAGTTGGTGGTGGGTATCCCCTTATTAAATTATCAACTTTACTTAGTCGTCAAGGGTTATCCGGCCTGGAATTTGCCAGTGGTATTCCAGGAAGTGTTGGTGGTGCGGTGTATATGAATGCAGGAGCACATCAATCGGATATATCAAACATATTATCAAAAGCTCTTATTTTGTTTGAAAACGGAACAATTGATTGGTTAACGCATGAAGAAATGGAGTTTTCCTATCGTACTTCTGTATTGCAAACGAAACATCCTGGTATTGTTTTGGAAGCTGAGTTTCAATTGCAGGTAGGAGAGCGTGAGGGAATCGTAAGCGTCATGCAAAAGAATAAAGACTACCGCCGTGAAACACAGCCATGGAATTATCCTTGTGCAGGAAGTATATTTCGGAATCCAATCCCATATTTTGCAGGAAACTTAATAGAAAAGGCGGGGCTTCGTGGTTATCAAATAGGCGGAGCTCAAATTTCTGAAATGCATGGGAATTTTATTATTAATACTGGGGGAGCCAGTGCGCAAGATGTCTTATCTTTAATTGCATTCATAAAACAAACAATCAAGGATAAATTTGGCGTAGAAATGCATACAGAAGTAGAAATCATTGGAAGATAACGGTTATTCGTTCCGCTCATTATCATTTATGTTATAATAAGAAGATAAGAACGGCATGAGGAACATGCCGTTTTTTATGTTACGTAGGGGGATCGTACATGAAAAATAGTAAAGTGATTAAACTACAGGATCGTGTACCAAAGTTAAAAAATCAACAGAAGAAAAACAAGAAAAATGTTAATCATCGGTTGATTTTATACATATCAATTTTATTTTTATTAGTACTCTTTTTAATTTACTTTCGGTCTCCACTAAGCAATATCAAAAAGATAAGTGTGTTTGGAAATCATTATATGACAGATGAACAAGTGATGAAGGAATCAGGTGTGACGTATGATACAAGTTATTTCCGAGTGACAGCACATAAAGCAGAAGAAAACCTAACGAAACGAAAAGAAATTAAAGCGGTAAATGTAAAAAAACGTTTTCCAAATAAAATTGATGTTCATATTGAAGAATATTTAACGATTGGTTATATAAACAAAGATGGGAAACTACAACCGTTATTAGAGAACGGGAAAACACTCGATGTACTTCCGAACGGAAAACTCCCTGTTGCAGCGCCAATTTTTGAACCTTTTAAAGAGGAGAAAATGAAGGAGTTAATTGCTGAGCTTGAAAAATTAACACCAACTATTTTAAGGTCTATTTCTGAAATTCGTTATTCACCGACGAATGCGAATGAAGATCATCTTACTTTATATATGAACGAAGGATACGAAGTGAGCACTACGATTCAAAATTTCGCAAAGCGTATGGAAGCTTATCCGCTTATCTTAAAAACAATTGAGCCGGGTAAAAAGGTATTAATTGACTTAGAAGTAGGGGCATATACGAAAGAAATAGGAGCGGAAGAAAAAAAAGAATAGAAAGATAGTTTTCACTACGTCGTGGTAGAAAAAACGAAACGAATGTTCTGCTTGGTGCATCTGAATTTACAAGAATGGTTCATTTGATGAAAAAGATGTAAAAATTCTTAGATTCATACTAGGATTGGTACAAGTTTCACTTTTCTATGAGTACATCTTAGTGTAGACTTATACTTGGCGGTAATCTTTACACTTGAAATAGAATTATTTCAAGATAAGCAGTTATTCACAGTTTACTGCGATATTCTTAAATGAATGTTAAATAAAAATAAGAAAAATATAGGGTTAAAAAAGGGAAACGTATAAAGACGTTGAATATTTTTCTTATAAATAGTAAAGTTGCGATTGTTGTTCCATATATTGAGTTGTATGGTATAAATAAAGAAGGAGGTGCCAAAGAATGAACAGCAATGAAATATATGTTAGTCTTGACATCGGTACATCCAATGTTAAAGTCATCATTGGTGAAATGGTTAATGACAGCTTAAACATTATTGGTGTTGGAAATGTAAAATCAAATGGTTTAAAGAAGGGATCGATAGTTGATATAGACGAGACTGTTCGATCAATTAAAAAAGCAATTGAACAAGCTGAGCGCATGGTGGGAATCCACATTGAGCAAGTTGTAGTAGGTGTCAATGCAAACCAGGTACAGCTACTTCCTTGTCACGGAGTAGTCGCTGTTTCAAATGAAGATCGTGAAATCGGGAATGAAGATGTCTTACGCGTTCTAGATGCAGCACAAGTTGTGTCAATTGCTCCAGAACGTGAGTTTATTGATGTGGTACCTCGACAGTTCATTGTAGACGGTCTTGACGAGATTAACGATCCACGCGGGATGATCGGTGTAAGATTAGAAATGGAAGGTACACTTATAACAGGCTCGAGAACTTTACTACATAACCTACTTCGTTGTGTAGAAAAAGCAGGTCTTGAAATAGTTGATATTTGTCTTCAACCTTTAGCGGCTGCAACAGTTGCTATATCTTCAGATGAAAAACATAGAGGAGTAGCCCTTGTTGATATGGGGGGAGGATCTACAACTTTATCTATTTTTAAAGATGGAGAGTTACAAGCAACGAGCGTATTACCGTTAGGTGGAGACCATATAACAAAGGATATTGCGATTGGGTTGAAAACTTCAACAGAAAATGCAGATCAAATTAAGCTGAAATATGGACATGCTTTTTATGATACAGCATCTGAAGAAGAGATGTTTACGGTTCCTATTATGGGAAGCGATCAAACAGAACAATATTCTCAGTTGGAATTATCGGATATAATAGAGGCTCGTGTAGAGGAAATTTTAATGTTTGTTCAAGATGAAGTGCGTAAGTTAGGAGTAAAGCAAGTAGCTTCTGGTTATGTACTAACTGGTGGAATTGCTTCTATGCCGGGTGTTCTTGATCTTGCATATGATATTTTACATGAAAATGTTCGTATAGCGACTCCTGATTATATTGGTGTGCGTGAGCCACAATATACAAGTGGAGTAGGATTAATTAAACATTCTTATCAAAAAGCTAAATTACGTGGAAAAAATGTGCAGGAAAAGCAAGAACATTTTGAACCAGTACCAGCACCAGCACCAACGCCGGTACAACAGCAACCTGCGAAACAAAAAACTCGTAATCAAAACAATAATAATCAAAATGATGACCGTATGATGTCAAAAGTAAAACGTGTATTCCGTTATTTATGGGATTAAAATTGGACACGAAAAATGAGGTTCTAGGGGGATTTCGACATGTTAGAGTTTGATACTACTCAAGATCAATTAGCGAATATAAAAGTTATCGGTGTCGGCGGTGGCGGAAACAATGCTGTAAACCGTATGATTGAACACGGTGTACAAGGTGTAGACTTTATCGCTGTGAATACTGATGCACAAGCATTAAATCTATCAAAAGCTGAAACAAAAATGCAAATTGGTGGGAAATTAACACGTGGACTTGGTGCAGGTGCAAACCCTGAAGTAGGGAAAAAAGCTGCAGAAGAAAGTAAAGAACAGATTCAAGAAGCACTTCGTGGTGCAGATATGGTCTTCGTAACTGCTGGTATGGGCGGCGGAACTGGAACTGGTGCAGCTCCAGTTGTTGCTCAAGTTGCCAAAGAATTAGGCGCATTAACAGTTGGTGTTGTAACACGTCCATTTACATTTGAAGGACGCAAGCGTGCAACACAAGCAGCATCTGGTATTGCGGCATTTAAAGAAAATGTAGATACACTTATTGTAATTCCAAATGATCGCTTATTAGAGATTGTTGATAAAAATACGCCGATGTTAGAAGCATTCCGTGAAGCAGATAACGTATTACGTCAAGGTGTTCAAGGTATTTCTGATTTAATTGCAACACCAGGTTTAATTAACTTAGACTTCGCAGACGTAAAGACAATTATGTCTAATAGAGGTTCTGCTTTAATGGGTATTGGTTCTGGTAATGGAGAAAATCGTGCTGCTGAAGCTGCGAAAAAAGCGATTTCTAGTCCATTATTAGAAACATCTATTGATGGAGCTCAAGGTGTTATCATGAACATTACGGGTGGAGCTAACTTAAGCTTATATGAAGTACAAGAAGCGGCAGACATTGTAGCTTCAGCTTCAGATCCAGAAGTAAATATGATTTTCGGTTCTGTTATTAATGAAGGATTAAAAGATGATATCGTTGTAACTGTAATTGCAACTGGTTTTGATGATAGTGCTGCGACGCAGCCACCAAAACCAATTATTCGTCCGACTGCGAATCACACGCAACAACAGCAACAGCAAGTAGCTCAACCTTCAAAACAACGTGAAGTTAAGCGTGAAATGAAACGTGAAGAGCCGGTTGTGCATGAGCGTCATACAGATTCAGATGACATCGATATTCCAGCATTCTTACGTAACCGTCGTAGACGATAAAAGAAAAGGAGCTTTCATGCTCCTTTTTTGTTTTATACAGGGAAAAGATCTGCTAAGCAGGTCTTTTTTTATTTTATATATTTCGATTTATCCGGCTGCTGCCCGTAAAGGCCCGATTCGTGAGGGCTGATTAAAGTTTCACTTTATATGTAAGCAAACAAGTATAGTATTCTATGAAACGTATACTTTTATTTTTTACCGACAGATTCTGTCTAGAAAGCACAAAATAACAAAAAAACACCTCCGCAAATTGACACACTTTCCTATTGGATATGCATTATACTAGTCTCAACTCAAAAAAAGAGGTGAATTGTTTGGTTGTTTACGCCGACGTTGTTTGGTTGTTAAACGCCTGCATTGATTTTCTTTTACTTTTATTAACAGCTACCGTGTTAAAAAAGAAGATCAAAAGATGGAGGCTTGTGTTAGGGGCATTTATAGGTTCAACCATTGTTATTTTTGCCTTTACTCCTTTTGCTTCTATGATGACACATCCAATTATGAAACTACTGTACTCGTTACTAATTGTGTATACAGCATTTGGGTTTACAACGTTTAGAAATTATGCACAAACTGTTTTTACTTTTTACTTTGTAACCTTTATGGTTGGCGGAGGGTTAATTGGCACTCATTTCTTTTTGCAAACGAATGAAATGGTAAATGGATTGGTTCAATCTCAATCCATTTCTTATGGTGACCCAATTAGCTGGTTGTTTGTTGTTTTTGGTTTTCCAGTAATTTATTATTTTTCTAAAAAGCGTATTGAAAGCGTAGAGGTTACAAAAATACACTATGATCAAATTGTAAAATTGAAAATTCAATTAGCTGAAGAGGAACTAGAACTCACAGGTTTAATTGATAGTGGGAACCAACTTTACGACCCGTTAACAAAAACACCCGTTATGATTATGCATATTTCATCATTAGAACATTGCTTGCCAGCGTGGTTAACAGAACAAATTTATTCCAAAACAGAGATTCCTCAAATACCAGAGAATGATTCTGGGTGGGCGACAAAATTACGATTAATTCCTTTTCGAGCAGTAGGAGTAGAGAGTCAATTTTTATGGGCCGTTAAGCCAGACAGTGTGCAAATTGATTATGAAGGTAGTTCTATTGTAGTCAGCAAAGTATTGATTGGATTAAATACACAACAGTTGTCAACCAATGGAGAGTATCAATGTATTGTGCATCCGAAAATGTTAATTTCGCAAAAAGTAGTAATTGCTTAATAATGGGAGGCGGGATAATATGATGAAATTAAAATTTTATTTAGTATACCTTTGGTATAAAGTATTGTTGAAATTAGGAATTAAGACCGATGAAATTTATTATATTGGTGGAAGTGAAGCGTTGCCACCACCGTTAACGAAAGAAGAAGAGGAAGTTCTTTTGAATAAATTGCCAAAAGGAGATCAGGCAGCAAGATCGTTACTGATTGAACGTAACTTACGGCTAGTTGTATATATAGCAAGAAAGTTTGAAAATACAGGGATAAATATTGAAGATTTGATTAGTATTGGAACAATCGGCCTTATTAAAGCGGTTAATACATTTAATCCAGAAAAGAAAATAAAATTAGCAACATATGCCTCACGTTGTATAGAAAATGAAATTTTAATGCATTTGCGCAGGAATAATAAGAACCGATCAGAAGTTTCTTTTGATGAACCGCTTAACATCGATTGGGACGGGAATGAACTTTTATTATCGGATGTATTAGGTACAGACGATGATATTATTACAAAAGATTTAGAAGCTACTGTAGATCGTCATCTTCTAATGAAAGCATTGCATCAATTAAATGATCGTGAAAAACAAATTATGGAACTCCGGTTTGGGCTTGCTGGAGAAGAGGAAAAGACGCAAAAAGATGTGGCGGATATGCTTGGGATTTCACAGTCATACATTTCACGTTTAGAAAAAAGAATCATAAAAAGATTACGAAAAGAATTTAATAAAATGGTGTAAAGAAGAAGACCAGCCGTTATCTAGGCTGGTCTTCTTCTCTTTCGTTGTATGAAAAAAGACAACGAAAATGAAAAATGAAGAGAAAACCGCATGCATAAAATCCCCTTCAAAGGAAATACTTTACACTGTACAGCAACTCCCGATAGGAGGGAACACTTTGACGAGAAACAAAGTAGAAATTTGCGGTGTTGATACAGCTAAACTTCCCGTACTAAAAAATGATGAAATGCGTAAATTATTTCGTGAAATGCAAAGTGGAGAGATAAGCGCAAGAGAGAAATTAGTGAATGGAAACTTACGTCTTGTACTGAGCGTCATCCAAAGATTTAATAACAGAGGAGAATATGTTGATGATTTATTTCAAGTTGGTTGCATCGGACTTATGAAATCCATTGATAATTTTGATTTAGGCCAAAATGTAAAATTCTCAACGTATGCTGTGCCAATGATTATTGGGGAAATACGCAGATATTTGCGTGATAACAATCCGATTCGCGTATCTCGATCATTACGAGATATTGCGTATAAAGCATTACAAGTAAGAGAGAAATTGATTGCAGAAAATTCAAAAGAACCAACAGCAATGGATATTGCAAAAGTGCTTGAAGTGACTCATGAAGAAATTGTTTTTGCTTTAGATGCGATTCAAGATCCAGTTTCATTATTTGAGCCGATTTATAACGATGGGGGAGATCCTATTTTTGTTATGGATCAGTTAAGTGATGAAAAACAAAAGGACGAGCAGTGGGTTGAAGAGTTAGCATTGAAAGAAGGAATGAAGCGTTTAAATGATCGTGAGAAAATGATTATTCGAAAACGTTTCTTCCAAGGAAAAACACAAATGGAAGTTGCAGAAGAAATTGGGATTTCTCAAGCGCAAGTGTCACGTTTAGAGAAATCAGCTATTAAACAAATGAATAAAACGATTCAAGGATAAGGTTTCACCATTTATGGTGAGACCTTTTTATATGCAATATAGTTTGTCTTCGCTCATAGTAGGGAAGCTGTATTCATATAATGAAAATCATATGGGGTTAGTTGAGAGTGCTTCCTGTAAATTTGAGAAACAGTGTTTTTTCAATTCGTCATATATAAGGGAGAGGATGAAAATGATAAGAATTTCGGAGTTGCAGATGAAAGAAATTATAAATGTTTCAGATGGAAAAAGGCTTGGGAATATTGGAGATATCGAAATCGATATGAACACAGGAAAGATTGGGGCTATTATTATTTCCAAACAGGCACGCATGTTAGGGATTTTTGGGAAAGATTTAGAAATTGTAATTCCTTGGAAGGAAATTGTGAAAATTGGAGAAGATGTCATACTTGTTAGAGTAAATCCTGTTAATTCTGTAACAGAATCAATACAAACACCGACAATTTCATAAAGAATATTACAAATTCCTCTTTTTTTTCTGTTGGGATTATGAAAAAATAAAAGTATGGTAAAATAGACAGGAAGTACCATGCTTTTTTATGTTATTTTAATTAAAAGGAGCCGCTTTATGATAATAGAACCATTTAAATATGTGGACGGTATACTGTATTTACAAGCGTGGAAAGAACTTGGAAACATTACTGCTGGATTTACGACAAAAGATGGTGGGATAAGTACGGGCTCCTTTCATGCGATGAATTTAGGATTACATGTGAATGATATCGTGGAGAACGTTCATGAAAACAGACGCATTTTAGCAAATAAGTTACAAAAACCATTAGAAAACTGGATTTGCTCTGAACAAGTTCATGATCATCATGTTGAAAAAGTAGGACAACAGGAAAAAGGAAGTGGCGTCTATTCATATGAAGACGGTATTTCAAAAACAGATGGCATTTATACGACTGATAATGATGTTCTTTTAACATCATGTTACGCGGATTGTGTTCCACTCTATTTTTATGCGCCATCACATGGTATGATAGGACTTGCGCATGCTGGATGGAAAGGGACTGTGAAAGAGATTGCAAAGGAAATGATTCAAAAATGGAATGCAGAAGGGATTTCAAGTGATGAAATTCATGTTGCAATTGGACCAGCAATTGGATCTTGTTGTTACGTTGTTGATGATAGAGTGTTAACAGCAGCAGAGCAAGTAGTAAACGGTTCTGTCCCTTATAAAAAAATTTCTGATGGGCAGTACGCAATTAATTTAAAAGAAATTAATCGTATATTATGTGTACAAGCAGGCATAAAAGAAGAGAATATTGTAATGTCATCTCTTTGTACAAGCTGTGAAGAGCAACTATTTTTCTCTCATCGTCGTGATCAAGGTAAGACAGGGAGAATGTTGAGTTTCATAGGTTTTAAGGAGGAAGAAAGCAAGTGACAGTACAAAAAAATTTAACAACTGTAAACGAAGCAATTAAACAATCTTGCGCACGAGCGGGACGTTCGTTGCAAGATATTAAACTCGTTGCAGTTACAAAAACGGTAGGAATTGAAAAGACAAACGAAGTAATTGAAGCTGGAATTATCGATTTAGGTGAAAATAGAAATGAAGGTTTCTTACAGAAGTACGAACATTTCGGTTCAAAAGTGAATTGGCATTTTATTGGATCATTACAAACGAGAAAAGTAAAAGAAATCATTAATGAAATTGATTATTTACATTCGTTAGATCGTCTTTCACTTGCAAAAGAAATTCAAAAACGTGCTGATAAGAAAGTGAAATGTTTTATTCAAGTGAAAACATCATCTGAAGAATCAAAGCAAGGATTGGCGATAGAAGAAACGATTTCTTTTATTCAAAGTTTGCAAGAACTGGATAAGGTTGAAGTGGTTGGACTAATGACAATGGCTCCGTTTACAGAAGAAGAGGAAGAAATCAGACGCTGTTTTAAGGAGTTACGTAAGCTACAAACAGAGGTGCAGGAGCTAGAATTATTACATGCGCCATGTAGAGAGTTATCAATGGGAATGTCTAATGATTACACGATTGCAATTGAAGAAGGTGCTACATATATTCGTTTGGGGACGATTTTAGTAGGAAAAGCGTAAAAGGAAGGAGAATCTTATTATGAGTTGGTCAAAAGTAAAATACTTCTTTTTTGATACACCGGAAGAAAAAGAAGCAGCTCAATATAGTTATGAAAAGGAGCAAACAGACATGAAGAAGCAGCAAGATCCGCCTGAACAACAAGATGTTACGTTTCCAAAAGCGCAACCGAAACAAAATGTTGTGAGCATTGAAACCGCAAAGCAATCTTCAAAAGTTGTTTTATTAGAACCACGCACGTATTCAGAAGCGCAAGGGATTGCGGACCATTTAAAAGGTAGACGAGCTGTTGTGATTAATTTACAACGAATGTCTACTGATCAAGCTGTACGTATCGTTGACTTTTTAAGTGGTACTGTATACGCTATAGGCGGGGACATTCAAAAAATAGGACCGAAAACATTTATGTGTACGCCTGAAAATGTAGATATTGTTGGTGCAATTTCAGAGTTATTCGGTGAAGAAGAAGACACAAATATAAAGAGGTGGTAATACGCCATGATAACAGTTTTAAACGTTTTAATTACTGCTATCGAGATTTACTCGTGGGCACTTATTATTTACATTCTCCTATCATGGTTCCCAGGTGCGAAGGAATCGACTTTTGGAGATATTCTTGCGCGTATTTGTGAACCGTATTTAGAACCATTTCGCAGATTTATCCCGCCGCTTGGTATGATTGATATCTCTCCACTCGTTGCGATTTTTACATTAAAGCTTGCTACGAAGGGTTTAGTAAGTATATTCGGCTATTTCTTATAGTAAGAGGTTAAATACATGAGCATCTATGAACATTTCAGACCCGATGAAGAGGTCTTTGTGGATAAGGTGTTAGAGTGGAAGCGAGTAGCGGAGTACCATCAAGTGAAGTTAACAGACTTCCTTGATCCAAGACAACAACAAATTGTCACTATGGTGATAGGTCAAGGGGATGTTTCTGTACAGTTTGATGGTGCAACGCCTCATGCAGAGCGCAAAAGAGCACTCATTTATCCGGACTATCTAGTAGTAAATGAAGAAGAATTTCAAGTAGAAGTATTGGAAATTGACTATCCTTCCAAGTTTTATACGCTAGAACATAGGCAAATATTAGGTACATTTATGTCTCTCGGTTTAACGAGAGAAAAGTGTGGTGATATTTTGCTTCAAGAAGATCGTGCCCAAATTGTAGTCGCAAAAGAAGTTGTATCTTATATTGAGATGAACTTACAAACTATAGGGAAAGCGAAAGTTTCCTTATCGCCAGTGCAAGGAGAAAAAATTCTACAGATGCAAGAAACGTGGGGAGAGAAATCTGGAACGGTTTCTTCACTTCGTTTAGATGTTATGTTAGCTGAAATGTTACATATATCCAGACAAAAAGTACAACCTTTCATAAAAAATGGTTTAGTAAAAGTGAATTGGAAAACAGTTGAGCAAACTTCTTATGAATGTTATCCAGGGGATGTTTTTTCAGTGAGAGGATATGGGCGAAGTAAATTGTTTTCTGTAGAAGGTAGAACAAAGCGCGACAAATGGAGAATTTTGTATGGTATACTAAAATGATTGGTTTTTTAGAAGGAAATCCTCCTATTTTGTCGAAGAAAAGATATAATTGAAAGAGGAAATTTAGATAATTACTTGGAGGTGGCGTTGTGCCGTTAACACCATTAGATATTCATAACAAAGAATTTGGTCGCGGATTCCGTGGCTATGATGAAGATCAAGTAAATGAGTTTCTTGATCAAATTATCAAAGATTATGAATTAGTCATTCGTGAGAAAAAAGCTTTAGAAGAAAAAGTTGCGCAATTAGAAGGAAAGTTAGATCATTTCTCTAATATTGAAGATACGTTAAACAAATCGATCGTTGTTGCACAAGAAGCAGCGGAAGAAGTAAAACGTAATGCGCAAAAAGAAGCAAAATTAATCGTACGTGAAGCTGAAAAGAATGCAGACCGTATTATTAACGAAGCGTTAGTAAAATCAAGAAAAGTTGCTTTTGATATTGAAGAGCTAAAGAAACAAGCGAAAGTATTCCGCACTCGTTTCCGTATGTTACTAGAAACACAGCTTGAAATGTTAAACAACGATGATTGGGATAAACTAATTGAGTTAGAAGACGAAGTAGATGAACTGTTGAAAAAAGAAGAAACAGTGTAAGCTTGACGTTTTTCTCATTATTACATATAATTTTAAACAACATATTTATTAAGAAAAACGAAGATAGGGATAAGTACCTTTTTCATACCTTATATAGCGAACTGAGGATGGTGTAAGCTCAGGATAAGGAGATAATGGGAATATCACCCTGGAGTTCCGCGCTGAACAAATAGAGTAAGCGTAGGCGTATATTCGCGTTAAGAATATAAAGAGGATTGTATACCTATGTATAGGATCTACTAGGGTGGTACCGCGGGAGACTTTCTCGTCCCTTTTTGGGATGAGAAGGTCTCTTTTTTATTCCGTTTTTTAAGTGTTTCTTTTATACATGTAAGGAGGAATTGAGCATGGAGTACAAAAATACATTACTAATGCCAAAAACAGAGTTCCCAATGCGTGGGAATTTACCAAAACGTGAGCCTGCAATGCAAGAACAGTGGGCTGAAATGAATATTTATGAAAAGGTACAAGAACATACGAAAGGTCGTCCTTTATTTGTATTGCATGATGGACCTCCATATGCGAATGGTGACATTCATATGGGACATGCGTTAAATAAAGTGTTAAAAGACTTTATTGTTCGTTATAAATCAATGACTGGTTACTGTGCACCATATGTACCAGGTTGGGATACACACGGTTTACCAATTGAGCAAGCTTTAACAAATAAAGGTGTAAAGCGTAAAGAAATGACAGTTGCGGAGTTCCGTAAGTTATGTGCAGAGTATGCATATGAGCAAGTAGAACGTCAACGTGAACAATTTAAGCGTTTAGGTGTACGTGCTGATTGGGATAACCCATACATTACTTTAGAGCCAGCTTATGAAGCGCAACAAATTAAAGTGTTTGGTGATATGGCGAAAAAAGGTTATATCTATAAAGGGCAAAAACCAGTTTACTGGTCTCCAACGAGTGAATCAGCTTTAGCAGAAGCTGAAATTGAATATCAAGATAAAAAATCAGCATCTATTTACGTAGCATTCCCTGTAAAAGACGGAAAGAACGTATTAGAAGGTGATGAGAAATTCATTATCTGGACAACAACACCTTGGACGTTACCTGCAAACTTAGGTATTTCTGTTCACCCAGAACTTGAATACGCTATTGTAAAAGTAAATAATGAGAAATATATTATTGCTTCTGAACTATTTGAGACAGTTGCAAAAACGTTAGAGTGGGAAAATACTGAAGTTGTGAAAACGGTAAAAGGTAGCGAACTTGAGTATACAGTTGCAAAACATCCATTCTACGATCGTGATTCATTAGTTATGCTAGGAGATCACGTAACAACAGATGCAGGTACAGGTTGTGTTCATACAGCACCAGGACACGGGGAAGATGACTTCGTTGTTGGTAAAAAGTATGGATTAGAAGTACTTTGTCCAGTTGATGATAAAGGTGTATTAACAAATGAAGCACCTGGATTTGAAGGCTTATTCTATGATAAAGCTAACAAGCCAATTACAGAGAAATTAGAAGAAGTAGGCGCGTTACTGAAACTAACATTCATTACGCATTCATACCCACATGATTGGAGAACGAAAAAACCAATTATTTTCCGTGCGACAGCACAGTGGTTTGCATCTATTGAAGCGTTCCGTAAAGAATTATTAGAAGCTGTTGCGGAAACAAAATGGGTACCAGCATGGGGAGAAACTCGTCTTCATAATATGGTTCGTGACCGTGGTGACTGGTGTATTTCTCGTCAGCGTGCATGGGGTGTGCCAATCCCTGTATTCTATGCAGAAAATGGCGATCCAATTATTACAGATGAAACAATTAACCATGTAGCAGATTTATTCCGTGAGCACGGTTCTAACGTATGGTTCGAGCGTGAAGCGAAAGATCTATTACCAGAAGGATTTACACATACAGGTAGCCCGAATGGTGAATTCCGTAAAGAAACAGACATCATGGATGTATGGTTCGATTCAGGTTCTTCTCACCAAGCGGTATTAGAAGAGCGCGATGACTTACAACGTCCAGCTGATTTATATTTAGAAGGATCTGACCAGTATCGTGGTTGGTTTAACTCTTCATTATCAACAGCAGTTGCTGTAACAGGTAAAGCTCCATATAAAGGCGTACTAAGCCATGGTTTCGTATTAGATGGTGAAGGACGTAAAATGAGTAAGTCGATTGGAAACATCGTCGTACCGAAGAAAATTATGGATCAATTAGGCGGAGACATTTTACGCTTATGGGTATCTTCTGTTGACTATCAATCTGATGTACGTATTTCAGATGATATTTTAAAACAAGTAGCAGAAGTGTATCGTAAAATCCGTAACACATTCCGTTTCTTATTAGGAAACTTAGATGACTTTAAGCCAAGTGAAAATACAGTAGCTGTAGCTGAACTTCGTGAAGTAGATCGTTACATGCTAGTGAAATTAAATGACTTAATTACAAAAGTAAAAGAAGCATATGAAACATACGACTTCGCTGCTGTATATCATGCAATTCATAACTTCTGTACAATTGATTTAAGTTCATTCTACTTAGACTTTGCAAAAGACATTTTATATATTGAAGGTGCAAACCATGAAGATCGTCGTGCAATTCAAACTGTATTATATGATGTTCTTGTTGCGTTGACGAAACTTGTAACACCAATCTTACCGCATACGGCCGATGAAGTATGGCCATATGTTCCAGGTGTAACAGAAGAAAGTGTACAATTAACTGATATGCCAGAAGCTGTACAATTAGATGGTGCGGAAGAATTAAAAACAAAATGGGATGCATTTATGACATTACGTGATGACGTATTAAAAGCGTTAGAAGTAGCTCGTAATGAAAAAGTAATCGGTAAGTCATTAAATGCAAGCATTACGTTATATCCAACTGCAGAAATGAAAGCTATGTTAGAGTCTATTAGCGAAGACTTAAAGCAATTATTCATCGTCTCTGAGTATAAACTTGGTGGCATGATGGAAGAAGCACCAGCAGATGCGCCGAAGTATGAGCATACAGCGGTTGTTGTTGCTCAAGCAACTGGTGAAACATGTGAACGTTGTTGGGTAGTTTCAGAAACAATTGGTAAAGATGCTGAACATGAAACATTATGTGAGCGTTGTGCAACAGTTGTTAAAGAAAACTATGTAAAGTAATAAAAAACTGACTGTGCCTAAGTGCAGTCAGTTTTTTTATTGAAGATATATTGAAATGACTTTCACTCTCTTTCCTATGAAGGAAAAATGTGTGTGAGGTAAGCATAGAAATTTCGGACACACTAATCGTACATTGCAGCTGGGAGGAATGTACACGTGAATGAAATGTATATGGAAATCAAAGAAGAATTGCAATTGATGCGAAAAGAGTTACAAGAAAGGCTAGCTAAAGAGGTCATGCACAAATATGATACAGAGTTTAGCGAAGAGCTTGGATATGAAATTAAGGAAGAGATAAAGAAAAAACTCCTATTACATGATATAAAAGAGGACTTAAAAGATGTAGAACGCGCATTATTTAAAATGGAAATAGATATGTATGGTATTTGTGAAGAGACAGGGAGAGTAATTTCGGTAAAACAAATGAAGACGATGCCGACTGCCCGTACCATTCATGAATTTTTCTATGAAAAAGTAAATGTATGAATGCGCACAACGATATTATATTACCTTTTTTTAATTTATTTTATTCTTCTATAAAGGTTCATTGTGAAAAGGTTGCAGCTATGCTAAAATTTTGAGGTACACTGTCTTTGTGGGGGAAATGAAAATGATATATTATGTAATAGCGTTATTTGTCATTGCCATCGATCAAATATCGAAATGGCTAATTGTAAAGAACATGGAATTGGGTACGAGCATTCCGATTATCGATAATGTATTATACATAACATCACATCGAAATAGAGGAGCTGCCTGGGGGATTTTAGAAAACAAAATGTGGTTTTTCTACATTATTACAGTCGTTTTTGTAGCATTTATCGTAATTTATATGAAAAAATATGCGAAAACAGACAAACTTCTAGGAATTTCATTAGGTCTAATATTAGGCGGAGCAATTGGTAATTTCATTGATCGTGTATTTAGACAAGAAGTAGTGGATTTCATTCACGTGTATATTTTCTCGTACAACTATCCAGTATTCAATATAGCTGATTCAGCATTATGTATTGGTGTTGTATTAATTATTATTCAAACATTATTAGAAGGCAAGAAAACGAAGGAGTAATTGAATGAGTGAAGTAGTACAGGTAACAGTTGCAGAAGAACAAAAAAGCGAGCGAATTGATAAATTCGTTGCAGAAATAAACAGTGAATGGTCACGTTCACAAGTTCAACAATGGATTAAAGAGGATGTTGTTACAGTTAATGGAAAATCGGTAAAAGTGAATTATAAAGTGAAAGAAAACGATGAAATTACAGTAACGATTCCTGATCCAGAAGAGTTAGATATTCAAGCAGAAGATATGAACTTAGAAATTTATTATGAAGATGCAGATGTACTCGTTGTTAATAAGCCGCGTGGTATGGTTGTACATCCAGCACCAGGTCATACAAGTGGTACGCTTGTGAACGGTCTTATGCATCACTGTACAGACTTATCAGGCATTAACGGTGTAATGCGTCCAGGTATCGTGCATCGTATTGATAAAGATACATCAGGCCTATTAATGGTTGCTAAAAATGATATGGCACACGAATCACTTGTAAATCAACTTGTAGCAAAAACAGTAACAAGACGTTACAAAGCCATTGTACACGGTGTTATTCCGCATGATAAGGGAACAATTGATGCTCCGATTGCTCGTGATAAGAAAGAGCGTCAAAGTATGACGGTTGATGAAAATGGTAAGCATGCTGTTACGCATTTCCAAGTGATAGAGCGATTCAAAGATTTCACACTTGTAGAATGTCGCTTAGAAACAGGACGTACACACCAAATTCGTGTTCATATGAAATATATTGGCTATCCACTTGCAGGAGATCCAAAGTATGGACCAAAGAAAACATTAGACATGAATGGGCAAGCACTTCACGCAGGTATTTTAGGATTCGACCATCCTCGCACGGGTGAGTATATTCAGTTTGAGGCACCGATTCCAGAAGTGTTTGAAGATGCATTAAATATTTTACGAAAATAGTATTGACAAATCATAAGAAAACTGAGATACTGACAACAGTTAAATAATGATCCTTTAACACAGCCCCGTGAGGTTGAGAAGGTAACGGTTTGAAATACATAGGGTATGCTGTACCCTTTTTTCAAAAGTCCTCTCGCACACGCTGAGAGGACTTTTTTTATACCATTACTCTCACGCAAGAAAAAAAGCTTGGAGGTGTAGAGCATGCAAGAGAAAGCAGTCGTTTTAGATGACCAAATGATTCGCCGCGCTTTAACACGAATTAGTCATGAAATCGTGGAACGAAATAAAGGTGTCGATAATTGTGTTCTTGTCGGAATTAAAACTCGTGGAATTTTTATTGCACAACGTTTGGCAGAACGAATTGGTCAAATTGAAGGAAAAGAAATGGAAGTTGGAGAGCTAGATATTACGTTATATCGTGATGATCTAACACTACAATCAAAAAATGAAGAACCACTTGTAAAAGGTTCTGATATCCCTGTAGATATTACGAAGAAAAAAGTTATCCTTGTAGATGATGTATTATATACAGGAAGAACAGTTCGAGCAGCAATGGATGCTCTTATGGATTTAGGTAGACCATCACAAATCCAACTGGCGGTTCTTGTTGATAGAGGTCATCGTGAACTACCAATTCGCGCTGATTATGTAGGAAAGAACATTCCAACATCAAGTGAAGAGCGTATCGAAGTTGATTTGCAAGAGACAGATCAACAAGATCGAGTAAGCATATACGATAAGTAAAGCCCTTTTAAATGTAGTCCTGTGAGGCTGCCAAAGGGTCTTGGCTTTCATATGTCAAATTTGGCATACGAAAGTGTAGGACTCTTTGTGCACAGGCACAAAGAGTTTTTTTATTGCAAAGAATTAAACTGAAGGAGGATGTAACAATGGAACAAAAGCCAGTGTTAGACGTTAATGAAGTACCGAAACCGGGAAAATGGTTATTTTTAAGTATACAACATTTGTTCGCGATGTTTGGATCAACAGTGCTTGTTCCGTTTTTAACAGGATTGAATCCGTCAGTAGCATTAATATCAAGTGGATTAGGAACGCTAGCGTTTCTTCTTATAACGAAAGGTCAAGTACCTGCCTATCTAGGATCATCATTCGCCTTTATCGCACCGATAATAACAGCGAAAACAGCAGGTGGACCTGGAGCAGCAATGCTCGGTGGGTTGCTAGCAGGACTTGTGTACATCTTAATTTCACTCGGAATTAAGAAGTCAGGATCAGAGTGGATTATGAAATTACTTCCACCAATCGTAGTTGGTCCAGTCGTAATGGTAATCGGTCTAGCTTTAGCGCATACAGCAGTTAACATGGCGATGAACGGTGCGGATGGCAAATATAGCTTTACACACTTTTCAGTAGCATTAGTAACGTTAGCAATTACAATTATCTGCTCTATATTCGGAAGAGGATTTTTCAGTATCATACCAGTGTTACTTGGCATTATCGGCGGATATATCTTCGCTTACTTCCAAGGGCTAGTAAACTTAAAGCCGATAGCTGAGGCAAAATGGTTTGTTGTACCAGATTTCACAGTACCATTTGTAACATATACTCCGGAGTTTTCGTGGAAGATTGTACTCTTGATGGTACCAGTTGCACTAGTAACAATTTCAGAGCATATCGGACATCAAATTGTACTTGGAAATGTTATTAAAAGAGATTTAATTGAAAAACCAGGTTTACACCGTTCGATCTTCGGTGATGGAGTAGCAACATTAATCGCATCACTTATCGGTGGACCACCGAATACAACGTACGGTGAAAACATCGGTGTGCTAGCAATTACGAGAGCATACAGTGTATACTTATTCATCGGTTCAGCAGTGTTCGCAATCATGTTTGGGTTTATCGGTAAGATTTCTGCACTGATTCATTCGATTCCAACACCGGTTATGGGTGGTGTATCAATCTTACTATTCGGTGTAATTGCATCAAGTGGATTACGCATGATGGTAGATGATAAAACAGACCTAAGTGACAAACGAAACTTAATGATTGCATCAGTAATACTAGTAATCGGTATTGGTGGAGCGGTACTTCACGTAGGAGAATCGTTCCAAGTAGAAGGAATGGCACTAGCAGCAATTGTAGGTGTCCTGTTAAATCTACTACTACCAGAAACGAAACAAATAAAACAATCTAAGCAGATTGCTTCATAATAATAACCTTTTAATTCAGTCCTGTGAGACCGGAAAGGGTGGCTTCTTCCTTGCACCCTAGTCTCACATGACTAGGGTATTTTTATGCAAAGGTTGTTATAAAAATACAAAAGTGGTAACATAAAAATCAGAAAGATGAGGGATGACGATGAGCCATTTGTTAACGATGAGTGAATTATCGGAAGTAGAAATTTCAGAAATCCTAAAAGACGCAGAAGATTTCGCGAATGGAAAAGAGAGCAAAACGACAGAGCAAACTTTTGTTGCGAACTTGTTCTTTGAGAATAGTACGAGAACGAGATTTAGCTTTGAAGTTGCTGAGAAGCGATTAGGACTTGAAGTTTTAAACTTTTCAGCTGATGCATCTAGCGTACAAAAAGGAGAAACTTTATACGATACGATAAGAACACTAGAATCAATCGGAACAAAAGCGGTAATCGTCCGCCATGAGCAAGATCGCTACTTCGATGAACTAAAGGATCAGGTAAATATCCCAATCTTAAATGCTGGAGATGGATGTGGAAACCACCCAACACAGTGCCTACTCGATCTTCTTACAATTAAACAAGAGTTTGGAAGATTTGAAGGATTAAAGATTGCGATAGTAGGAGATGTTCGTCATAGCCGAGTAGCACGTTCTAATGCAGAAGCATTAACGAAACTGGGTGCAACAATTTACTTTGCAAGTCCAGAAGAGTGGAAAGATGAAGACAGCACATTTGGAACATACAAACCATTAGATGAACTTGTTCCAGAAGTCGATGTAATGATGTTACTTCGTGTACAACATGAGCGTCATGATCATTATGAAACAGACATTATGAAAGAGTATCATGAGAAACACGGATTAACAGTGGAAAGAGAAAAGCGTATGAAAGAAGGAAGCATTATTATGCATCCAGCTCCTGTAAACCGTGATGTTGAAATTGCAAGTGAACTTGTTGAGTGTGAGCGTTCACGCATATTTAAACAAATGGAGAATGGAGTTTACGTAAGAATGGCTGTACTAAAACGCGCCTTACCAAATGTATTAGGAGGAATGAAACATGAATTACTTGTTTAAAAATGGTCGTTATATGAATGAAGAAGGAAAAATCGTAGCAACAGATCTTCTCGTACAAGACGGTAAAATCGCTAAGGTAGCAGAAAATATTACGGCAGATAATGCTGAAGTAATCGATGTGAACGGAAAGTTAATCGCACCTGGATTAGTAGATGTACACGTACATCTTCGTGAACCAGGTGGTGAACATAAAGAAACAATTGAAACAGGTACACTAGCAGCCGCAAAAGGTGGATTCACTACAATTTGTGCAATGCCAAATACACGCCCAGTACCAGATTGCAGAGAACATATGGAAGACTTGCAAAATCGTATTAAAGAAAAAGCGCATGTCAACGTACTACCATACGGAGCAATTACAGTACGCCAAGCGGGTTCTGAAATGACAGATTTCGAGACGTTAAAAGAACTTGGAGCATTTGCTTTCACTGATGACGGTGTAGGCGTACAAGATGCTAGCATGATGTTAGCTGCTATGAAGCGTGCAGCGAAATTAAATATGGCAGTGGTTGCGCACTGTGAAGAGAATACTCTTATTAATAAAGGTTGTGTACATGAAGGGAAGTTTTCTGAGAAACACGGATTAAACGGTATCCCATCAGTATGTGAATCTGTACATATTGCAAGGGATATACTGCTTGCTGAAGCGGCAGATTGTCACTATCACGTATGTCACGTAAGTACGAAAGGATCTGTACGTGTAATTCGTGATGCGAAACGTGCTGGAATTAAAGTAACAGCAGAAGTAACACCTCATCACCTAGTGTTATGTGAGGATGATATCCCATCAGCTGATCCGAACTTTAAAATGAACCCACCGCTTCGTGGAAAAGAAGATCACGAAGCACTAATTGAAGGTTTATTAGATGGAACAATCGATATGATCGCAACTGACCATGCACCGCATACAGCGGAAGAGAAAGCACAAGGAATTGAAAGAGCACCATTCGGAATTACTGGTTTTGAAACAGCATTCCCGCTTTTATACACAAACCTTGTGAAAAAAGGAATTATTACATTAGAACAGTTAATTCAATTCTTAACAGAAAAGCCAGCTGATACATTCGGCTTAGAAGCAGGTCGCCTGAAAGAAGGCAGAACAGCTGATATTACAATCATTGATTTAGAACAAGAAGAAGAGATTGACCCAACAACATTCTTATCAAAAGGAAAAAATACACCATTCGCAGGTTGGAAATGCCAAGGATGGCCGGTAATGACAATCGTTGGTGGTAAGATCGCATGGCAAAAGGAGAGTGCATTAGTATGAAAAGACAACTTATCTTAGAAGATGGAACAGTATTAATTGGAAAAGGTTTCGGAGGAGAAATCGAAAAGTCAGGTGAGGTTGTATTTACAACAGGAATGACTGGATATCAAGAAACATTATCTGATCCATCATATTGCGGTCAAATCGTAACATTCACGTACCCTTTAATCGGAAACTACGGCATCAACCGTGACGATTTTGAATCGATTCACCCATCTGTAAATGGTTTAATTGTAAACGAAATTTGTGATCACCCATCAAACTTCCGTAATGAAATTTCGTTAAATGATTACTTAAAAGAAAGAAACATCCCAGGCTTAGCAGGAATTGATACGAGAAAATTAACGAGAAAAATTCGTCAATACGGTACATTACGTGGACGTCTATGTAACATGGATGCAGATGTAGAATACATCGTGAGCCAATTAAAAGCGACAGTATTTACAGATCACGTGAAACGCGTATCAACGAAAGATCCATACCCAAGCCCAGGCCGTGGACACCGAGTTGTACTTGTAGACTTCGGAATGAAACATGGTATTTTAAGAGAATTAAATAAACGTGATTGTGATGTAATTGTTGTACCTTACAATACAACAGCAGAAGAGATTTTACGTCTTAGCCCAGATGGAATTATGTTAAGTAACGGACCTGGGGATCCAAAAGATGTACCAGAAGCAATTGAAATGTTAAAAGACATTATCGGTAAAGTTCCTTTATTCGGAATTTGCCTAGGACATCAATTGTTCGCTCTAGCATCTGGTGCGAATACAAGTAAGTTAAAATTCGGTCACCGCGGTTTAAATCATCCAGTAAAACATCTTGCAACTGGAAAAGTAGCAATTACATCTCAAAACCATGGTTATGCAGTAGAAGAAGAATCAGTTGGAAATACAGAACTTGAAATTACACATGTTGCTTTAAATGATGGAACAGTAGAAGGTCTTCGTCATACGAAGTTCCCAGCATTTACAGTACAATATCATCCAGAAGCTTCAGCAGGACCAGAAGATGCAAATGATTTATTCGAAGATTTCTTAGCAATGATTGAAAACTTCAAGAAAGAAGGGGAAGAGTTATGCCAAAACGCCTAGACATTAACACAATTTTAGTAATCGGATCAGGACCAATTGTAATTGGGCAAGCAGCAGAGTTTGACTACTCTGGTACACAAGCTTGTCAATCTCTTAGAGAAGAAGGTTACAAAGTAATCCTTGTTAACTCTAACCCAGCAACAATTATGACAGATACTGCAACAGCAGATAAAGTATACATTGAGCCTTTAACATTAGAATTCGTAAGCCGAATCATTCGTAAAGAACGTCCAGATGCAATCTTACCAACATTAGGTGGTCAAACAGGCCTGAATATGGCTGTTGAACTTGCAAAATCAGGCATACTTGAAGAGTGTGGAGTTGAAATTTTAGGAACAAAATTATCAGCAATCGAGCAAGCGGAGGATCGTGATTTATTCCGTACATTAATGCAGGAATTAAATGAACCAATTCCATCTAGTACCATTATTCATACGCTAGAAGAAGCACATGAATTTGTAAAAGAAATTGGATATCCAGTTATTGTTCGCCCAGCATTTACAATGGGCGGAACAGGTGGCGGAATCTGTAGTAATGAAGAAGAACTAATTGAAATCGTATCAGGTGGATTAAAACATAGTCCAGTAACACAATGTTTATTAGAAAAGAGCATTGCTGGTTGTAAGGAAATTGAATATGAAGTAATGCGTGATTCGAATGATAACGCGATTGTAGTATGTAACATGGAAAATATCGATCCAGTTGGAGTTCACACAGGTGATTCTATCGTTGTAGCACCGAGCCAAACATTAAGTGACCGTGAATATCAAATGTTACGAAACACTTCATTACGAATTATTCGTGCATTAGGAATTGAAGGTGGATGTAACGTTCAGCTTGCACTTGATCCACATAGCTTCCAATACTATGTAATCGAAGTAAACCCACGTGTAAGTCGTTCATCTGCACTAGCATCTAAAGCAACTGGATATCCAATTGCGAAGCTAGCGGCAAAAATTGCAGTCGGTTTAACATTAGATGAAATTATAAATCCAGTAACACAAAAAACATACGCTTGTTTCGAACCAGCATTAGACTATGTTGTTTCAAAAATTCCACGCTGGCCATTTGATAAGTTTGAATCAGCGAACAGAACACTAGGTACACAAATGAAGGCAACTGGTGAAGTTATGTCAATCGGACGTAACTTAGAGCAATCATTATTAAAAGCGGTTCGTTCTTTAGAACTGGGCGTTTATCACTTAGAGTTAGCGCATTTAAAAGAGCTTGATAAAGGGACAATGAAAAAACGCATTATAAAAGCTGATGATGAGCGACTGTTTATTGTAGCAGAAGCAATTCGTCAAGGGGTAACGAAAGAAGAGATCAACGATTGGTGTGAAATGGACTTCTTCTTCTTACAAAAAGTTGAAAATATCGTAAACATGGAACGCGAAGTAAAAGCACATGTAGGAAATATGGAAGTATTACAATCAGCGAAAGAAATGGGCTTCAGTGATCACTACATTGCAGCAGCTTGGAACAAAACAGAGCGTGAAATTTACGATATGCGTAAAGAAAGCAATATAACTCCTGTTTATAAAATGGTAGATACTTGTGCGGCAGAGTTTGAATCTGCAACACCATACTATTACAGCACATATGGTGACGAGAATGAATCGGTTAGAACAGATCGCAAGAGTGTTGTCGTACTAGGGTCTGGTCCAATCCGTATCGGTCAAGGTGTTGAGTTTGACTATGCAACAGTTCACTCTGTATGGGCAATTAAAGAAGCTGGATATGAGGCAATCATTGTTAATAACAATCCAGAAACAGTTTCAACAGACTTCAGTATTTCTGACAAATTATACTTTGAACCATTAACAATCGAAGATGTAATGCACATTATCGATTTAGAAAAGCCAGAAGGTGTTATCGTCCAATTCGGTGGACAAACGGCAATTAACTTAGCTGCTAAATTAGAAGCTCACGGTGTGAAAATCTTAGGAACATCACTTGAAGATTTAGACCGTGCAGAAGATCGTGATAAGTTTGAAGCAGCTCTAACACAGCTTGGTATCCCGCAACCAGTTGGTAAAACAGCAACGACTGTAGAGCAAGCGGTAGCAATCGCTGACAAAATTGGTTACCCAGTATTAGTAAGACCATCTTACGTACTAGGTGGACGCGCGATGGAAATCGTATATCGTCAAGAAGAACTGCTGCACTACATGAAAAATGCGGTTAAAGTTCACGCAGATCACCCAGTATTAATCGACCGTTACATGGTTGGTAAAGAAATTGAAGTAGATGCAATTTCAGACGGTGAGAATGTATTCATTCCAGGTATTATGGAACATATTGAACGCGCTGGAGTTCACTCTGGTGACTCAATCGGAGTATATCCACCACAAAGCTTATCTGCAAAACTGAAAGAACAAATTATTGAACATACAATTGCACTTGGAAAAGGTTTAAATATTGTTGGATTACTAAATATCCAGTTTGTAGTATTTGAAGATCAAGTGTATGTAATTGAAGTAAACCCACGTGCGAGCCGTACAGTACCATTCTTAAGTAAAATTACAGGTGTACCGATGGCGAATGTTGCAACGAAAGTTATTTTAGGTCAAAATCTTGTAGAGCAAGGATACGGAACGGGTTATCACCCAGAAGAGAAAGAAGTGTATGTAAAAGCACCAGTATTCTCATTTGCGAAACTACGTTCAGTTGATACAACATTAGGACCTGAAATGAAGTCAACAGGGGAAGTAATGGGGAAAGACTTAACACTTGAAAAAGCATTATATAAAGGATTAGTAGCTTCTGGAATTAACATCCCAACGCACGGATCAGTAATCATTACTGTAGCCGATAAAGATAAAGAAGAGGCGTTGGAAATTGCAAAACGTTTCCATGAAATCGGTTATAACTTATTAGCAACAGCTGGAACAGCACAATCGTTAGCAGAGCAAAATATCCCAGTACAAGTTGTAAACAAAATTGATTCTGAAGACTACAACTTACTAGATATTATCCGTCAAGGAAAAGCACAGTTTGTAATCAATACATTAACAAAAGGCAAACAACCAGCGCGTGATGGTTTCCGCATTCGCCGTGAATCAGTAGAAAATGGTGTGGCTTGCTTAACATCACTTGATACAACGAGAGCAATCTTACGAGTACTAGAATCTATGACATTCTCAGCTCATTCAATGAAAGAAATTACGCAAACAAAGCGTCACGAGGTGGTACATGCATGATGCAAAAGCAAAATATGATCGTCGTTAATCAAAAAGAAATCGCAAAAAACATTTACGAATTAGTGCTTCAAGGAACGTTAGTACAGCAAATGAACGAACCAGGGCAGTTTGTACACATTAAGGTAGCAGAGGGCATTGCGCCCCTTCTGCGCCGCCCGATTAGTATTTGTAATGTAGATCAAGAGAAGAACGAATTTACAATGCTATATCGTGCAGAAGGACAAGGGACAAAAATATTAGCAACTAGAAAACAAGGTGAAATGGTAGACGTACTAGGACCGCTAGGACATGGTTTTCCTGTAGAAGAAGCAGAAGCTGGTCAAACAGCTTTACTAGTAGGCGGGGGAATTGGTGTACCACCACTTTATGAATTATCACAGCGCCTTGTTGCAAAAGGTGTACGCGTAATTCACATCTTAGGTTTTCAAACGAAAGATGTCGTTTTCTATGAAGAGAAATTTGCAGAACTTGGTGATACGTACGTTGCGACAGTAGACGGTACACACGGAACAAAAGGATTTGTCACAGATGTAATTGATAATTACGGAATTAACTTTGATATTCTTTATTCATGTGGTCCGTTAGCGATGCTTCGTGCATTAGAAGGACGTTACAAAGAGAAAAAAGCTTATATTTCTTTAGAAGAACGTATGGGCTGTGGTATTGGAGCTTGTTTCGCATGTGTATGCCACTTACAAGAAGATCCAAGTGGACATTCTTACAAGAAGGTGTGTAGCGACGGACCAGTATTTCCAATCGGGGAGGTTGTACTATGAACAGATTGCAAGTTGAATTACCGGGATTATCATTAAAAAATCCAATTATACCGGCATCTGGATGCTTTGGATTTGGTCGTGAATATGCACAGTTTTACGATTTAAGTGTACTAGGATCAATCATGATTAAAGCGACGACAGAACAACCACGCTATGGAAATCCGACGCCTCGTGTTGCTGAAACACCGGGCGGCATGTTAAATGCAATCGGACTTCAAAACCCAGGGTTAGAAAAAGTAATGAATTCTGAATTACCATGGTTAGAACAATTTGATCTTCCAATCATTGCGAACGTTGCAGGCTCACAAGCTGAGGATTACGTAGCGGTTGCAAAGGAAATTTCTAAAGCGCCTAATGTCCACGCACTAGAATTAAATATTTCTTGTCCGAACGTAAAAACAGGTGGTATCGCCTTTGGTACAAATCCTGAAATTGCTGCTGATTTAACGAAGCGAGTAAAAGAGGTTTCTGAAGTACCTGTATACGTGAAGTTGTCACCGAACGTGGCAAACATTGTGGAAATTGCAAAAGCGATTGAAAATGCAGGTGCAGATGGTTTAACGATGATTAATACATTGCTTGGTATGCGTCTAGATTTAAAAACAGCTAAACCAATTTTAGCAAACCGTACAGGCGGATTATCAGGTCCTGCGATTAAGCCAGTAGCGATTCGCATGGTACATGAAGTAAGCCAAGCGGTTAACATTCCAATTATCGGAATGGGTGGTATTGAAACAGCGGAAGATGTAATTGAATTCTTCTACGCTGGTGCAAGCGCAGTTGCAGTAGGTACAGCGAACTTTATCGATCCGTTCGTATGTCCGACAATTATTGAAGAGTTACCAGCACTATTAGATGAATTAGGATTTGATCACATTTCGGAATGTCAAGGAAGGAGCTGGAAGCAAACATGTCACAGTCGTTAATCGTTGCACTAGATTTTCCAGGGAAACAAGATGTAGAACAATTCTTGCGCTACTTTGAAGGGGAAGAGTTATTTGTCAAAGTAGGTATGGAGTTATTCTACAAAGAAGGCCCTGCGATTATTACGTACTTAAAAGAAAAAGGACATAAGATCTTTCTAGATTTAAAACTTCATGATATTCCGAATACAGTAAAAAGCGCTATGCGTAGCCTAGCTAGTCTAGATGTTGATATGGTAAATGTTCATGCTGCTGGGGGAAGCAGTATGATGAAAGCTGCGATTGAGGGATTAGAGGAAGGTAAGCAAGAAGGAAAAGAGAGACCGATTTGTATTGCAGTTACACAACTAACAAGCACTTCGGAAGCTATGATGAAAAAAGAGATCGGCATTGAGAAAACGTTAGAAGAAGCGGTTGCTCATTATGCAAAACTAACGAAAGAAAGTGGACTTGATGGCGTTGTTTGTTCAACACTTGAAGTTCCAAAATTACGTGAAGTATGCGGAAATGAATTTGTAACAGTAACGCCGGGGATTCGTCTTGCAAGCGATGATGTAAATGACCAGGTGCGCGTAGCAACACCGAAACGTGCGAGGGAACTTGGCTCAAGCTACATCGTAGTTGGACGTAGTATTACAAAAGCAGAAAATCCGCTTGAAGCGTATAAAACAGTAAAACAACAGTGGGAAGGTGTAACAGTATGAAAAAAGAAATCGCATCGCATTTATTAGAAATTGGAGCAGTATTTTTACAACCGAATGATCCATTCACTTGGTCTTCAGGTATGAAATCACCAATTTATTGTGATAACCGTTTAACTTTATCTTATCCAAAAGTACGTCAAGCAATTGCAGCTGGATTAGAAGAGTTAATTAAAGAGCACTTCCCAACTGTAGAAGTTATTGCAGGAACAGCAACTGCTGGTATTGCGCACGCTGCATGGGTAAGCGATCGTATGGAATTACCAATGTGCTACGTACGTAGTAAAGCAAAAGGTCACGGTAAAGGGAACCAAATCGAAGGAAAAGCTGAAAAAGGTCAAAAAGTAGTAGTAGTAGAGGACCTAATTTCAACTGGCGGTAGTGCAATTACATGTGTAGAAGCACTTCGCGAAGCTGGCTGTGAAGTATTAGGAATCGTATCAATCTTCACATACGAGCTTGAAGCAGGGAAAGAAAAACTAGAAGCAGCTAATGTAGCATCATACTCTTTAAGCGACTACAGTGCATTAACTGAAGTAGCAGCAGAAAAAGGTATGATCGGACAAGCTGAAACGAAAAAATTACAAGAGTGGCGTAAAAATCCATCTAACGAAGCTTGGATCACAGCGTAATACGAAAAAAACGACCGCGGGGGAACGCGGTCGTTTTTTTATATCATTGTTATAATTTTATGTAAAGTTCCAGCGACATCAAAGAAAATCATATTACAATCTCCTCGTTAATAACTATTTAGCGTTTTCCGCAACATCATATCCTCTCACAAACAATAGCGTCATATAAGAAACAATAAATGAGAAGATGCTGTACATGCCAACCCAAAAGAAAAATTTTGGAGTAAAGGCGATAACACCTATTATTAAAAAACTTGAAAACGTTACAATCGGCATGACGTAATACGTTTTCGTCTTGCGTGTTCCAATAACAGAAACGATAAAGATAAGTAACGGACAAATTAATAAGACGAAAATCAATTCATTCATAGTTATGTCCCCTTTTCGAATGGAAATAATCTGTTTCTCGTAAACGTTTTGAAATAAATACTCTCCTAATATAACTTCGCTAACATATACATAATCCCTTTTGAAAGTCCGTAATAAATGATTGATTTCACAATAAAAAAGTAAGCAAGAGAACACTTGCTTACTTTATAGAATAAACATCGCAACGATGGTAGTGACGATTAAGCCAATCACAACTGGTAAAAAGTTTCGGCGTGCGAGTTCAAATGGATCCACTTTACAAATGGCAGCGGCAGGAATAAGTGCCCAAGGAATTAAAGTTCCGCCTCCGGTCCAGATGGCAGCAATTTGCCCGAGTGCTGTTAATGTAGCTGTTCCATGCCCAAGTGCTGTTCCGAAAAGATTGGCAATCGAACCAGCAAGTGATATACCAGAAAAGCCAGATCCATCTAATCCTGTTATGACACCAACGATAGTTAATGTTCCCGCTGATACATATTGGTTTAAAGGAACTGTTTGAGACAAAGCAATTCCTAAGTCGTTAATGATTCCGTGTGAACCTTTCGGTAAATAGTCTCCGATAATTTTTACAAAACCGCTATCTCCTAAATAAAAGAGTGCAGCAATTGGGATAACTGGACCAAAGATTTTAAATCCAAACTGGAGCCCTTCTATAAAATAATCGGTCGTTTTATTTAGTCCATTTCCTTTGTAGGAGATGAGAGAAATGATGATAATCATAATAACAGTCGTCCCGCCGATAAGTGCAGTTGCGTCACTTCCTTGTAGTTTAAATTGAATCATGCAAAGGATATCGATGACATATACGATCGGAATACAAATAGCGAGCCATTTTTTTGTCCGAAGAGATAATGAAGTAATCGTTTTAGAAGACGCAGTTGATGGAATAGATTCTTGTATAGATAATCCTGTATGAAATTCTTTCCGTAAGAAGAAAAATGCTACGGAAGTTGTCACAATGCCCATAACAATTACGAGAGGAACACTGGCAGAAACAACGCTAGAAACAGGAAGACCAGCAGCGTCTGCAGTTAATTTTGGTGCACCTTGAATAACGAAGTCACCAGATAAGGCGATGCCGTGTCCGAATAAATTCATAGCGACGGCAACTCCAATTGGAGGAAGGCCGACGCGTACAGCGACGGGTAATAAGATAGCCCCCATTAAGGCGACAGCTGGAGAAGGCCAAAAGAAGAAAGAAATTGTCATCATTAAAAGGCCGATAATCCAGTAGGCGAGGGTAGGTGTACGAATCATCTTTGTAAATGGTGAAATCATCGTATCATTTATGCCGGTATGAACGAGTAGATTGCTCATTGATACGATAATAGAGATGATTAATATAGTTGGTAAAAGTTCAGTAATAGCGTAAATGAAACTTTGAAAAATACCGCTAATGGCAAGAGGGATAGAACTTGTAGCGGTTAATGCTAATAAAAAGATAAAAACGATACAAATAACCGTCGTATCTTTCCGGAGAATAAAGAAGGTAATAATAGTGAGTAAACAAAGAATATAGAGAGCATGTAACAGCGTTAATTCAACTCCCATAACATTCACATCCTTTAGGCATTCGTGTAGTTTATTGTATGAAGGCAGTGAAAGTATGTGAGTATAGGAAAAAGAAAAAAGTGAAATTTCATGTACTGTAATAGTAAGAACGATAAATGGATGTTACAATACAATTAATCCTAAAAATGGAATTAAAGGAGGGCTTATGCGTAAAAAAATTGGGTTTTGGGGATTTATCATATCTTGTAGTCTATTAATCACTTTAAATTTGTTTACAAACAATGAATGGATCAGTATCATACCTGTTCTCGGATTTGTTTTTGTACTTTTATATAACTGGGATGATATGAAACAATATAGTAAGAAAAGTATCGGAATTATGATAGGTATCATTGTTATTTGCTCATTTTTCGTAGGGTTTATTTTAATAGAAGGACAGAAGCAAATGGAGAAAATATCTATTTTTCAAGAATGGATGTCGTCTGCAAAAGCTCTTTATATTGTAATTGTAGTAGTTATTTTTCTGAAGATTTTTATAAGCATAGCAAGTTACATATTAAAGAAGAAGTAGAATGGGGGAGTACGATTGAGAGAGAAAATAGGTTATTATGGCGTGCTCGTTTGTTTACTATTATCAGTTGTTTCAGGGCAATTTCTTAAAAGTGAATGGGTGCCAGTTATATTATGTATAGGAGTATTGATTTTTGCACCTATGTATCGCTGGAAAGAATGGGAGGCATATAGCCGAAAAAAGAAAATTGTTTTCAGCATCGAGTTTGTCATTATAATTAGTACAATTCCATTTTTGTTATTGAAAGGAAATGAGATAATAGATGGAATTGTAATGTTTCAAGGGTGGTTATTTATTGCGAAATTGATATATTTAATATGCATTTTAATGTTGGTAGCGGTAGTCGCCAAAAAAGTAAATGAAAAGCTATTCGCTAATGAATAAAAGAAAATGCCACCTTATTCGGTGGCATTTTCTTTCTTACTTTACTGAATGAGCTTTTTGCATCTTTTTAATTAAACGAATTTGTCCGCGATGATTGATTTCATCTTCAAAAACGTGAAACCATTTAAAGTAGTTGTTTGCAGGTTTGTCATACCAAAATTCTGTCGTTTTAAATAGCCACTCATCAGGTAATGATTGAAAAGTCTCGATCGTTTTGGCACGTACTTCTTGTAATGTATTTATGTAAAATTCTATCGGGTTTCCTTTTATTTTCTCACGTCCAAGATCCCCTAACTCAATAGCAGGTAACCACTGTTCTAATTCAGCTTCCGTTGGTTCACGGTCTTCAAAAGTATGAATTTGGTAGTAAAATTCAATCGCGGCCATATGGTACAAAAGCATGCCAATTGAATTTGCTTCCTCATCATATAAGTAATCAAGTTCTTCAATTGTTAAACCTTCCACCGCTTGCATTGTTGTATAGCGAGCGTAATTCATCATGGAAACAAGTTTGGAAAATTCAGGCTGTAAACCATCTATTTTATCAATTACAAAATTCAAGTTTAATTCCCCCTCTTTAAACGATGACTCCAGAGAAAGAATTCTATGTGCAGAGAAAAACTCCTTTTAAAAAAGGTCATGATTTTAGCAAGGAATAACAATTAGTTCCCGATTTGATTTTGTAATAACTTCATATCCGTCTTTTGTAATGACGATATCGTCTTCAATTCTACAACCGCCCCAGTTCGGAATGTAAATACCAGGTTCAACTGTAACAACCATACCTTCTTCTAAAGTAGCCTTACTTTCTTGGGATAGGCGAAGAGGTTCATGTATTTCTAACCCAAGACCATGACCAGTAGAGTGTCCAAAATATTGGCCGTATCCATGCTCAGTAATGTAATCTCTCGTTATATCATCGATACTTTTCGCAGTTTCCCCAGGTTTAATTGCTTCCGTTCCACGCTTTAATGCCTCTAATACAACGTTATATATTTTTTTGAATTCTTCTGATGGCTCTCCGATGGCTACAGTCCGTGTTATATCAGAGCAATATCCATCGTAAAGTGCACCGAAATCTAATGTAACGACGTCGCCTCGTTCGATTATTTTATTTGATGCAACGCCATGAGGAAGTGAAGAACGAACGCCAGAAGCTACAATGATTTGGAATGAAGAGGATGTAGCCCCTTTTTTTCGCATGAAAAATTCTAACTCATCTCGTACATCATTTTCACTAATTCCTGGTTTTAGAAACGTAAGGATGTGGTGAAATGCTTCATCAGCAATATTAGCTGCGATTTTCATTGTTGCTATTTCAGGCGTGTCTTTAATAATACGAATATTTTCGATGATTTCGCACACTTGAACCATTTCCGCATGTACGTATTTTTGTAAGTTTTTATATTGTTGCAATGTCATGTTATTTTCTTCAATTCCAAGTTTTTGAATGTTTAATTTCGATACTTGATGTGCAATTTCTTGTTCTAAATTTCCTTTATGCATAATAATTTCAGCATCTTTTATTTGTGATTTCGCTTGATCTACATAGCGAAAATCAGTTATAAAAACAGCTTTATCCGCAGAGATTAAGACGACGCCAGCGCTACCTGTAAAGCCTGTTGCATATTGGCGATTTTCTTTTTTTGTAATCAGTAATCCGTCAATTTCATAGTTTTGTAGTTGATTTTGGATTTTATTAATTTTTAAAGTCATGTTAATTCCCCCTGTTCACAGTATTGAATAAAGCAAATAGCGTGCCAAAAAAATATTTTTAGAGAAAAAATAGCAGAAGTTGCATATATTTTAGGTAGGCAGGCAATTTTGCCCGCTATTTGTGGGTGGTGGGCTGCTCGTGAAATACAGATTATTTCAATTATCAGTGGGAGAATGAGAAAAATATCGATCCAAATTTCACTTTCTTCACAAGGTGTCAAAAAATTTATACAAATTCGAAATAGCAATGTCAATTTTTTTGACAATATGGAAGAAAAGGATAAGAGATTTTTTAGTATATATTTTGAAAGTATGTCCTTTGTTTTAATGTAAAATTAAATATATGAATATACAGTTGTTATTGATATAATAGGTAATTGTTGGATTTCTCTCGAAAATAGGGAAACGTAACGAATATGAAGGAATAAGGATTGTGAGTACATGAAGAAATTAAGTAAAGTAATGTCATTTTGCTTGGTGGCTAGTATGCTAGTTGTAGCAGGTTGTGAAAAAAGTGAAAACAAAGTTCAAGTAAATGAAACGATTGAACAGCTTGATGAAGCGCCAGAAGTGACAGAAAAAGAAGCGAAAAAGATTGTAAGAAAGAGTGTAGATGCAATAGCAAATGCATTTAGTGAGATGGAAAAAGAAAATGGATGGAGCCGAAATAATCCTGGAGATTTAGGTACAGCTAAAAAAGGCGTTAAGGGGCTAGTTTCAGATAGGTTTGTAGAGAAGGAGCTTCCAGGATTGCTTGATACATTTAATAGATCAAGGGAAACTGATATGTTACCATTTCCGATTCATATTGAGCCGGACGTGAGGACAACTTATTCACAGAAAAATGATGTTTTAAAGATTGAGACGCTTACTCTTGCAAATGATATGGGGAATGAAGCGGAGATGTGGGAATTTATTTTCGTATATACCGATGGAAGATGGTTAATGGATAGATGGTCATCAAATACGTCAGTAGATTTAAAGTTAACTAAAGAAGAAGCTAAAGAACTTCTTAGAGTACAAGGTTTCAAGAATGTCTCTTTTGTTAGAGAAGAGAATAGGGGAAATAAAAAATATGTTTTTAAAGAAAGTAACGGAGTAGTTGCTGTCGACGCCAAAAACTCGGTTATTACTCACAATGTAGATGATGAAGAGCAAGAAAAGGTTACGAAAAAAGATTTTGTTCAAGAGCAAGAAACAGTTAAAGGGAATGATTCTAGTACGTCTACTAGTTCAAAAAAAGAAACGTCGTCAGCAATAGGTAAAACTAAGGTTTTAAATGAGTTAGCTGCTTTAGAAAATCAAGAAAAACATACAAATGTTACGTCAACAAATGACATAGTAAATGAAATAGAAGGAAATTATCAACTGTGGGATAATAAACTAAATGAACTCTACAGTACATTGAAAAATACGATGTCAGCTGATGCGTTTCAGTCGTTGAAAACAAAACAAGTTGCATGGATTAAAGAAAAGGAAAGTAAGGTAAAAGCCATTGCTACGGATGAAAATAATGGGACGATGAAATATCTTGAAGCTGCTGATGAAAAATATAAGATGACAAAAGCAAGGTGTTATGAATTAGTAAATGGGTATATGAACTAGTGAGAACGAATATAAAAATGCGTTGCTTATAAGCAACGCATTTTTTTATTTATGCTTTTAATTTCATTACCGTATCAGCATCTGGTGTTACATATACAGTTTGCTGATTGTCGTACGTAACAAAACCAAGTTTTGCACCACTCGGTTTTTTGACATGGCGTATTTTGGTGAAATCTACAGGAACAGAACTAGAATCTTTTGCTTTACTGAAATAGGCAGCGATTTTAGCTGCTTCTAACACAGTGTCTTCGGTAGGTTCAAGAGAACGAATGACAACATGAGACCCAGGGATATCTTTCGTATGTAACCAAATTTCATCACGACGGGCAAATTTCGTTGTTAAATAATCATTTTGTTTATTGTTTTTACCAACGAAAATCTCTGTGCCATCACTTGCTACATATTTATCTAATACTGGTTTAGTAGGCTTTTTCTTTGCGTTTTTCGTTTTACGATTGCGCATATAACCTTCTTCAGCTAATTCTTCACGAATTTCTTCAATATCTTTTGAAGAAGCAGCTTCCATTTGTTGAAGTAAGCTATCAAAATAAAGAATTTCTTCATTTGTTTTTTCGATTTGTTCTTCTACAACAACAACTGAATTTTTCGCCTTTTGATACTTTTGGAAATAGCGTTGCGCATTGTCAGAAGGCGTTTTTAAAGGATCTAATGTGATCTTTACAGTTCCACCATTTTCATCGTAATAGTTAACGACTTCAATATCTTTATCACCTTTTTTCAAGGCGTACATATTGGCTGTAAGTAGTTCGCCAAATAGTTGATATTTATCTGCTTTTCCAGCATCTTGTAATGTTTTTTCTAGTTTAATGAGTTTTTTCTCATTTTTATTTTTTTCGTTTTGCATAAAGCGCTCTAAATCATAAGCTTGTTGTTTTACACGGTCGCGCTCTGCTTTTCCGAAAAAGAAACGGTCTAGCAATTCACTAACAGATGAGAATGCTTTGTCCTCTCCTTGCAAGTGTGCAAGAGGGAAAAGATAGAAGAATTCTTTCCCATTTGAAGTGGTCATCGTTGGTGAATATGTATGAGTTAGTAATGGTCGTTGTATGGAGAAAAAAGCGTCCGCTAATGCTTTTTCATTTACCATACCTGCTTTTTTCACTACTTCTTTTGCGAATAACGGCGATATCCCAGTAAAGGTGCCGACAAGCTGTTTATCCATGTTTCCAGATAGAAAGTCTAGTGGTCTAATAAATTCCTCATTTGTTTCAATCTGAAGTGGGTTAATTTTATGTTGTGCTGGTGGCGCAACATATTCAGCTCCAGCGTATACCGTTCGATGTCGGTTCACTGCTAAAGAAACGTGTTTTAAGCTATCTAAAATATTGTTTGTTTTTGTGTCTACCAAAATGATGTTACTATGTCGTCCCATTATTTCAATTACTAATGTTTTTAGCGATTCGTCACCAATTTCATTTCTGCTGCGAACTGTAATTTGAATAATGCGCTCTAAATCAATTTGTTCAATTTTTTCAATGAAACCACCTTCTAGATGCTTACGAAGAAGCATACAAAACATTGGCGGAAGTGCAGGTGAATCGTAATTTTGATTTGTTAAGTGTAAACGTGCATATGTCGGATGAGCGGAAAGAATTAGTTTTTGATTTTTTCCGTTTGCTCGAATATGTAATAAAATCTCATATTTTGAAGGTTGATATATTTTTGAAATTCTCCCCGTGTAAAGAGAATTTGCAATTTCATGTGTAATTGCTCTTGTAAATAATCCATCGAATGCCATAAAAAACACTCCTTTCTAACTAAAAGTTAATTATAGCATTTTTTTGGACGAGGCTGAATAAGCTTTCAATAGAGTATGTCTGGAATCAGGAGGTCGATAGCGGGATGAATTGGTATGGAATGCGCGCACACGAAGTGGAAGAAAGAACGAATACGAATGTGAAGGTTGGACTTACAGAGAAGGAAGCAGAAGGGCGAATAAAAAAATTTGGTACAAATGAATTAGATGAAGCCAAAAGGCCTTCTGCACTGATGGTATTTTTGGCGCAGTTTAAAGATTTTATGGTACTTGTTTTATTTGGTGCAACAATAGTTTCGGCTTTTTTAGGTGAATACATTGATTCTATTGCGATTGTTGCGATTGTTATTATCAATGGTATTCTTGGCTTTTTTCAAGAAAGAAAGGCTGAAAAGTCACTGGAAGCTTTAAAAGAGCTAGCCGCCCCGCAAGTTACTGTAATGCGGAATGGAAAGTGGGTAAAAGCACCGTCTAAAGCACTTGTTTTAGGTGATGTCATTAAATTTTCTAGTGGTGATCGTATTGGGGCGGATGTACGTCTTGTTGAGGCATCAAGTTTATATATCGAAGAATCAGCTTTGACAGGAGAATCAGTACCGGTGCAGAAGAAGGTAGAAGCTCTGCAGGGGCAAGATGTTTCAATTGGTGATCAAAAAAATATGGCTTTTATGGGTACAATGATTACACGAGGAGCTGGCACAGGGGTCGTTGTAGCAACTGGTATGAATACAGCGATGGGCCAAATTGCAAATATGTTACAAAATGCAGAGCAAATGGAAACACCACTGCAAAGAAGATTAGAGCAACTCGGGAAAATATTAATTATTGTGGCTCTTATTTTGACAGCGCTTGTCGTATTAGCCGGTGTGTATCAAGGGAATGAAGTGTATCATATGTTTTTAGCAGGAGTGTCGCTAGCCGTTGCTGCTATTCCTGAAGGATTACCAGCAATCGTTACAGTAGCTTTATCGCTTGGTGTACAGCGTATGATTAAAAAGAGAGCAATTGTAAGGAAGTTACCAGCGGTAGAAACGTTAGGATGCGCTTCTGTTATATGCTCTGATAAAACAGGAACAATGACGCAAAACAAAATGATGGTAACACATATGTGGTCAGGTGGAGAGTTATGGAAAGTGACGGGTCAAGGGTATGAACCTAATGGCTCTTTTTTGAAAGGTGAAAAAGAATGCGATCCAGCAAAAACAAAAGCATTGTATCAACTACTCACATTTGGTTCACTATGTAATAACGCAAATATTATTCAAAAGAAAAAGGCATATGTATTAGATGGAGATCCAACTGAGGGAGCACTAGTAGCTGCAGCAATGAAAGCGGGGATAACGCGTGAGGCACTGAAAGGGAAATTTGAAATTATTCGTGAATTTCCATTCGATTCAACTCGAAAAATGATGAGTGTTATTGTGCGAGATAGAGAGGGGAAAAAGTTTCTTGTTACGAAGGGAGCACCAGATGTCCTCCTGCAAATGAGTCAAACGATTTTATGGGGGGATAAGCAACAACCGATAAGTGAGTTGTATAGAAAAGAAGTACAGGCGGCTATTCATAGTTTAGGTAGTCAAGCGCTTCGAACAATTGCAGTTGCATTTAAGCCATTAAAAGTAACAGATTCTATTGAACATGAAAGAGACGTTGAAAAAGATTTTATGTTGGTCGGGATACAGGGAATGATTGATCCGCCAAGACCAGAGGTAGAACAGGCTGTAAAAGAGTGCAGAGAAGCTGGTATTCGAACAGTGATGATTACAGGAGATCATAAAGTGACAGCAATGGCAATTGCGGAACAATTAGGGGTTTTACCACCTGGTGGACGTGTTGTTGAAGGAGTAGAACTCGCGAATATGGATGTAGAGGAACTAGAAAGTGTTGTAGAAGATACGTATGTATTTGCTCGAGTATCACCTGAACATAAATTGAAAATTGTTAAGGCGTTGCAAAATAAAGGGCATATAGTAGCGATGACAGGTGATGGAGTAAACGACGCTCCGGCTATAAAAACAGCGGATATTGGGATAGCGATGGGAATTACAGGGACAGACGTTGCGAAAGAAGCTTCTTCTCTTGTTTTGCTAGATGATAATTTTGCTACGATTAAATCAGCAATTAAAGAAGGTAGAAATATATACGAGAATATACGTAAGTTTATTCGTTATTTATTAGCATCGAACGTAGGAGAAATTTTAGTCATGCTATTTGCAATGTTACTTGCATTACCGCTGCCGATGGTTCCTATTCAAATTTTATGGGTGAACTTAGTTACTGACGGTTTACCGGCGATGGCATTAGGATTGGATAAGGCGGAAGGGGACGTGATGAAGAGAACGCCGCGTCACCCGAAAGAAGGGGTATTTGCTAGAGGGCTTGCCTGGAAAATTATAAGTCGTGGCTTTCTAATTGGAGCAGTGACGTTAGTGGCGTTTATTATTGCATATAATCAACACCCAAATGAGCTGAAATATGCACAAACTGTGGCGTTTGCGACGTTGGTACTTGCACAACTTATTCATGTATTTGATTGCCGAAGTGAACATTCTATCTTCCACCGTAATCCGTTTGGGAACGTGTATTTAGTAGGAGCGGTTATCATTTCTTTACTGTTAATGTTAGTGGTTATATATTACCCACCGCTACAACCGATCTTTAGTACAATGCCAATACAAGCGAGAGATTGGTTGTTAATTGGAGGTTTGTCATCAATTCCGACCTTCTTACTTGTAGGTTCTTTATTAACAGGGAAAAAGGGGAAGAAGGAAAAGCCAGTATTATATAAGAAGGGATTAAACTTGAAATAGTCAATGATATGAAAATGTGATATAATTTACAGAAGGTAGTAGAGCCTTGTCTCTATTACCTTTTTCATTGAGTTATTTCATGGCTTGGATGTGATAAAAATGATTTGTAGTATGACAGGATTCGGAAGGTCAAAAGTAGAAAATGATACTTTTCAAATTACAGTAGAAATGAAATCGGTGAACCACCGTTTTCTAGAGATGAGTATTCGACTACCGAAGCAAATGATGGTATTTGAAGACAAAATTCGTAAAATAATTGCAGAACAAGTTCGGCGTGGACGCATTGAAGTGTCTATTAGTATAACGGGTGAAGGGCTTGTTGAAAGAAAATTAAGTGTGAATTGGTCGCTTCTTGAGCAGTACCAATCGATTATGGAAGATATAAAAGGGAAATTTCAATTACAAGATTCTAGTACACTTCAGCAATTAATGGCAATGCCAGAAGTAACAGCGATTGAAGAAGTAGAAAATGTAAATGAACAATTTGAGAACAGTTTATATGAGGCTGTTCGCCAAGCTGCTCATATGTTAAAAACGATGAGAGATGGCGAAGGAGAACGATTACATAAAGATATAGCGTATCGTTTACAAGAGATTCACAATTGTGTAAATGCAATTATTCCGCATGCACCGATTGTTACGCAAAAATATCGTGAACGATTAGAAAATCGCTTAAAAGAATTACATAATCAAGAACTAGATGAACAAAGATTGTTAACAGAAGTCGCAATTTTTGCAGAGCGTTGTGATATTCACGAAGAGTTAGTTCGTTTGCAAAGTCATTTAGAGCAATTTCGTGAAACACTGCAGATTGAAGAGCCTGTTGGAAGGAAAATGGATTTCATCGTGCAGGAGATGCATAGAGAAATTAATACGATTGGTTCTAAGGCAAATGACTTAACAATTTCAAAATATGTTGTAGAAATGAAAAATAACCTTGAAAAAATTCGTGAACAAGTACAAAATATTGAGTAGCTTTCAAAAAATATATAAAGTTATACGTGGTGGAGAAATCGGATAGACTTACTAGGAGGCGCAAACTATGGCCATGCGGTTTTTAAATATTGGATACGGAAATATTGTATCTGCTCATCGAATTATTGCTATTGTAAGTCCGGAGTCAGCTCCTATTAAACGAACAGTACAGGAAGCACGCGAACATAATGCTTTGCTTGATGCTACGTATGGGAGAAAAACAAGGGCGGTTATTGTTATGGATGATGGGCATGTGGTATTAAGTCCAATTCAGCCAGAGACGATTGCACATCGTTTGAATAATAAAGAAGATTTAAGTGAGGAAGGGTAGGTTTTACATATTTATGAGAAGTAGAAGAGGATTGCTCATCGTTCTTTCAGGGCCTTCTGGGGTTGGTAAAGGAACGGTTCGAAAAGAGCTGTTTAGTCATGAGGATACACGTTTTCAGTACTCCATTTCAGTAACGACACGTAAGCCACGTGAAGGTGAAGTAGATGGTGTGGATTATTTCTTTAAAGAGAGAGAAGAATTTGAGGAAATGATTCGTAATGAAAAATTACTTGAGTGGGCTGAGTTTGTAGGTAATTATTACGGAACACCGATTGACTATGTTGAAAAAACATTACAAGAAGGAAAAGATGTATTCTTAGAAATTGAAGTGCAAGGAGCAATTCAAGTTAAGAAAGCATTCCCAGAAGGTGTATTTATTTTCTTAGCACCTCCAAGTTTATCTGAACTAAAGAACCGCATTGTCGGCCGTGGTACAGAAACTGAAGATGTTATTGAAAATCGTTTAACGGTAGCGAAAGAAGAAATCGAAATGATGGACGCTTACGACTATGTTGTAGAAAACGATCAAGTTGAATTAGCTTGTGAAAGAATTAAAGCAATTGTGGTTGGTGAACATTGCCGCCGCGAAAGAGTAGCAAAATATTATAAAGAAATGACGGAGGGTCTATAATTATGTTAAATCCATCAATTGATTCATTATTAACAAAAATCGATTCTAAATATACACTTGTAACAGTAGCTGCAAAACGTGCGCGTGAAATGCAACTTGCTGATAACTGTGTTATCGAGCAACCTGTTTCTCATAAATGTGTAGGTAAATCACTAGAAGAAATCGATGCAGAAGTATTAAAATATGTACCAAGCGAAGGCAAAATCATCGATTAAGACATTCTTTTCGACAAATTAAAACATAGACTTTATAATTTTCTATGTAACGGTAACAACCTATTTACAAGTAGGTTGTTATTTTTTTACGATAGGGAAGAAATATTGGAACTGACGAGCTGGGAATTCTGTTTCAGTATTATAAGTTTGAAAAAGAAAGAGGACGAGCCATATGCTAAAAGGGAAAAAGATACTTCTATGTGTAACAGGAGGCATTGCGGTCTTTAAAGCGGCTGCGTTAACTAGTAAATTGACACAAGCTGGTGCTATTGTAAAAGTAATGATGAGTGAGTCGGCAATGAAGTTTGTTACGCCTCTTACATTTCAAGCACTTTCTCGCCATGACGTATATACAGATACATTCGATGAGAAAGACTCAGCTGTTATTGCACATATCGATTTAGCAGATTGGGCAGATATAGTACTTGTTGCACCTGCTACTGCCAATTGTATTGGGAAGTTAGCTGGTGGTATTGCAGACGATATGATTACAACTACTTTGTTAGCTACTACAGCCCCAGTGTGGATTGCACCTGCTATGAATGTGCATATGTATGAAAATAAAATTGTACAAAAAAATATGATGACGTTAAAAACGTTAGGATATACATTTATTGAGCCTGGAGAAGGTTTTTTAGCGTGTGGTTATGTAGCGAAGGGAAGACTAGAAGAACCGGAAGCAATTATTGCACGGTTAGAAGAGGCTTTTTCAGAACAAAAACCATTGCAAGGGAAAAAAATATTAATAACTGCTGGACCAACTCGTGAAAAGATTGATCCAGTGCGTTTTATGACTAATTTTTCTTCTGGAAAAATGGGATATGCAATTGCGGAAGTGGCAGCGAAATTAGGTGCTGATGTCATACTTGTTTCCGGACCAACAGCATTAAACCCACCATTACATGTAAATACGGTACAAGTGGAATCTGCACAAGATATGTTAGAAGTAGTTCTGCAACAGTATCAAAACGTAGATGTTGTCATTAAAACAGCAGCAGTTGCAGATTATCGCCCGAAATATGTTCATGATAATAAAATGAAAAAGAAAAATGGTGATGCTGTAATCGAACTTGAGAGAACAGTAGATATTTTAAAAACGTTAGGTGAGATGAAGGACAAACAGTTACTTATCGGTTTTGCGGCTGAAACGACAAACGTAGAGGAATACGCAACAAAAAAATTACGTGAGAAAAATGCGAATATGATTGTTGCGAACGATGTAAAGGCGCAAGGAGCTGGATTTGGTACAGATACGAACATTGTAACAATGTATAGAAAAGATGGAGAAGTTATAGAGTTGCCACTTTTAACGAAGAAAGAGGTTGCTCGTGAAATATTAAAGCAAATTGAAATGATGTTAGAAGATGATCGTCTATGAAATTTGCAAGTGTAATTGTTGATGTACCTGCACGTCAGACAGATCGACCATTTGATTATATTATCCCTAAAAAGTGGGAAGATATTGTCCAGACAGGCATGCGTGTAGTAGTTCCGTTTGGCCCAAGGAAATTGCAAGGATTTATTATTGGGATCAAAGATTCGGTTGAAGTAGAAAGTAAGAAGTTAAAGACAATCCATGAAATATTAGATGTAACACCAGTTTTAAACGAGGAATTATTAAAGCTTGGATATTGGCTTACAAGTGAAACGTTATGTTATATGATTTCAGCCTTTCAAGTCATGCTTCCAACGGCGATAAAAGCGACGTATAAAAAGCGTCTACAACTTCGTAAACAAGAAGAAGTAGCACCTGAACTACTGTTTTTATTTCAGGACAAAGAAGCGATAGATTGGGAAGTTATTGAGACGCAGCCACATCTATACCGCACGATTCAACAAGAAATTAAAAATGGCACGATTGAAGTTGTTTATCAAGTAAAAGATAAAGTGCAAAAGAAGAAACAAAGAGTCGTCCAACCGGAGTTGCCAGAAGATAAATTAGAATTAGCAGCATTTGAACTGAAAAGTAAAAAACAACAAGATGTACTCTATTATTTTGTGGAAAATTATAAAAGTGTGCCGTTGAAAGTGATAACAGAAGAGTTGCAAATAACAGATGCTCCGATTAAAGCACTTGTTAAAAAAGGGCTCATCTCAGAAAAGTATGTGGAAGTATATCGGAATCCGTATGACGATGATGATTTTGAACAAACGAAACCATTCCCGCTTACGGAGGAACAAAAGCAAGTTATTACACCGATTTTATCATCAATTACAAATGAAACTTACAATCCATTTTTACTATATGGTGTTACAGGAAGCGGAAAAACAGAAGTATATTTACAATCTATAGCAGCGGTGCTTGCGAAAGGGAAAGAAGCTATTGTGCTTGTTCCTGAAATTGCACTAACGCCTCAAATGGTAGATCGTTTTAAAGGTAGATTTGGCTCGCAAGTTGCGGTTCTTCATAGTGCTCTGTCTGTTGGAGAAAAATATGATGAATGGCGTAAGATTTTAAGAAAAGAAGTGAAAGTTGTAGTTGGTGCACGTTCAGCCGTATTTGCACCTTTTGAAAATTTAGGGATTATTATTATTGATGAGGAGCACGAATCGAGCTATAAGCAAGAAGATAATCCGAGGTATCATGCAAGGGATGTAGCTGTGTGGAGGGGACAATATCATAAATGTCCTATCGTTCTTGGTAGTGCAACACCGACACTTGAATCGTTTGCAAGAGCGAAAAAAGGTGTGTATGAATTACTAACGATGGAAAAGCGTATGAATGAACAAGCTTTACCGACAGTAGAGATTGTTGATATGCGTGAGGAACTTCGTGACGGGAATCGTTCGATGTTTTCGAAGGCACTGCATGAAAAAATAGCAGATCGATTAGAAAAGAAAGAACAGATGGTGCTCTTTTTAAATAGAAGAGGTCATTCTACATTTGTTATGTGCCGCGATTGCGGGTATGTTGTACAATGTCCGCATTGTGATATATCGCTGACATATCATAAAATGAACCATCGTTTAAAATGTCATTATTGCAGTTACGAAGAGAATATGCCGACTGCCTGTCCTGCTTGTCAAAGTACATATATTCGTTTCTTTGGTACAGGTACACAAAAGGTAGAAGAAGAAATTACAAAACTATTTCCAGAGGCACGAGTCATTCGAATGGATGTAGATACGACAAGTCGCAAAGGAATGCATGAAAAATTATTAAAGGCATTCGGGGAAGAAAAAGCGGATATACTACTTGGAACACAAATGATTGCGAAAGGATTAGATTTTCCTAAAGTAACGCTTGTTGGGGTTTTAACTGCAGATACGATGCTTCATTTACCTGATTTTCGAGCGAGTGAAAAGACGTATCAGTTATTGACGCAAGTAAGTGGGCGAGCAGGCAGACATGAATTGCCAGGGGAAGTTATAATTCAAACGTATACGCCAGAACATTACAGTATAGAGTTAGCAAAGAACCAACATTATGATGTGTTTTTTGATCAAGAAATGCAAATGAGACGAACAAGACAATATCCACCTTATTACTATGTTGTACTTGTAACAGTATCTCATCCAGAATTATTAAAGGCAGTGCAAGTGACGGAAAAAATTGTCGGTCATTTACGGGCGCACTGCACGCAGCAAACGATGGTGTTAGGACCGGTTGCTTCAGCAATTCCAAGGATAAAAGATAGATATCGTTATCAATGCATGATAAAATACAAACGGGAACCAAACTTAAAGAACGTGCTCAAAATGGTAAATGAACATTATCAAGCAGAAATGCAAAAAGAGCTACAAATCTCAATTGATTTTAATCCAACAATGTTAATGTAGCGGAGGGAAATATGGCAGTTTTAGAAATAGTAAAGCATCCAAATGAAGTGTTAGAAACACCATGCGAAAGAGTAATTAACTTTGATAAAAAGTTAGTGAAATTGTTGAAAGATATGCATGAAACAATGTTAATTGCGGACGGAGTCGGTTTAGCTGCGCCTCAAGTAGGTGTAAGCTTGCAAGTAGCGGTAGTTGATATCGATGATGATACGGGGAAAATCGAGTTAATCAATCCATCGATACTAGAAAAACGTGGTGAACAAGTAGGTCCCGAAGGTTGTCTAAGCTTCCCGGGACTTTATGGTGAAGTGGAACGTGCGGATTATATTAAAGTACGTGCGCAAAATCGCAGAGGTAAAGTATTTTTACTAGAAGCAGAAGGATTTTTAGCACGTGCCATTCAACATGAAATCGATCATTTACACGGTGTGTTATTTACATCGAAAGTGACAAGATATTATGAGGAAAACGAATTAGAATAGGTATTAAAAGGAGCGGTTTTTTAATGATAAAAGTAGTATTTATGGGAACACCGGACTTTTCAGTGCCGGTGCTTCGTCGTCTTATCGAAGATGGCTATGATGTAATAGGTGTTGTGACGCAGCCTGATCGTCCGGTAGGTAGAAAAAAAGTATTAACACCTACACCTGTTAAAGTTGAAGCAGAAAAACATGGTATTCCGGTGTTACAACCGTTAAGAATTCGTGAAAAAGCCGAATATGAACAAGTCTTGGCATTAGAGCCAGATTTGATTGTAACAGCTGCTTTCGGTCAGATTGTACCAAATGAAATTTTAGAAGCACCGAAGTATGGATGTATTAACGTCCACGCGTCTTTACTACCTGAACTTCGTGGTGGTGCACCAATCCATTATGCAATTATGGAAGGTAAAGAAAAAACGGGTATTACAATTATGTATATGGTAGAGAAATTGGATGCGGGTGATATCTTAACGCAAGTAGAAGTGGAGATTGAAGAGCGTGAAACGACCGGCTCTTTATTCGATAAGTTAAGTGAAGCAGGGGCACACCTACTATCTAAAACAGTACCTTTATTAATTCAAGGTAAGTTAGAACCAATTAAACAAAACGAAGAAGAAGTAACGTTTGCATATAATATAAAACGTGAGCAAGAGAAAATTGATTGGACAAAAACAGGTGAAGAAGTATACAATCACATTCGCGGATTGAATCCATGGCCAGTTGCTTATACGACTTTGGCAGGACAAGTTATTAAAGTATGGTGGGGAGAGAAGGTCTCTATTACAGAGAAAGCTGAACCAGGTACAATAGTAGCTCTTGAAGAAGATGGATTTGTTGTTGCAACAGGGAATGAGACAGGTGTTAAAATCACTGAATTGCAACCTTCTGGTAAAAAACGTATGAGTTGTTCGCAATTTTTACGTGGCACAAAACCTGAAATTGGAACGAAGTTAGGAGAAAATGCATGAGACAAAATGTTCGTGAGTTAGCTCTTGATGGCTTAATTCAAGTAGAAAAAAGTGGTGCATACAGTAACTTACTTCTAAATAATCTAATTGAAAAAAATGCAATTGATAGAAAAGATATTGGTTTGTTAACTGAAATTGTATATGGAACGATTCAACGTCGTGACACATTAGATTATTATTTACAGCCTTTTTTAAAAAAGAAGGTTGAGGCGTGGGTAAGAGTATTACTTCGCTTATCTTTATATCAAATGATTTATTTAGATCGAGTGCCCGAGAGAGCGGCTATCCATGAAGCAGTGGAGATTGCAAAGCGTCGCGGACATAAAGGGATTGCCGGTATGGTAAACGGGGTATTACGTTCGATTCAGAGAGAAGGGGTACCTTCTGTAGATGAAATCAAGGATCCAGTAGAACGTTTGGCAATTGCAACAAGTCATCCAATGTGGCTTGTTCAAGATTGGGCTTCTGAATATGGTTTAGAGACAGCGGAGAAAATGTGTGAAGTGAACATGTTACCTCCAGTACCAACAGCGCGTGTAAATGTTGATAAAATAACAGTAGACGAAGCAATTGAGTTGTTGGCTAGTGAAGGTATAGAAGCGAAGCACGGCGATTTATCAGAGGATGCAATTCAAATTGAAAGAGGGAATGTAGCCCATACAGATGCGTTTAAAAAAGGTTTTCTTTCTATTCAAGATGAAAGTTCTATGCTCGTAGCGCGCGCTTTAGATCCGAATGAGGGAGATGTAGTTCTTGATAGTTGTGCTGCTCCGGGCGGAAAAACAACGCACATTGCAGAGCGATTAAAAGGAACAGGTCAAGTTATGTCTCTTGATTTACATGCACACAAAGTACGTTTAATTAAACAACAAGCAGAGCGACTTGGTCTAGAAAATGTCGAAACAAAAGCACTAGATGCTAGAAAAGTGCAAGAACACTTTGCGAATGAAACATTTGATAAAATATTAGTAGATGCACCGTGTTCTGGATTTGGTGTGATTAGACGTAAACCTGATATTAAGTTAGGTAAAAATAAAGGCGATAGTGAAAGATTATCGACGATTCAACTTGCAATACTAGAAAAAATAGCACCATTGTTAAAACAAGGTGGTCGCCTTGTTTATAGTACGTGCACAATAGAAAAAATAGAGAATGAACAAGTAATAAAGCAATTTTTACAAGAGCATCCTGAATTTGAATGGGATACTACGATAAAAAATCGCATGCCAGAAAAGTTAAATCCGTATATTGATGAAGGTCAAGTACGAATTTTACCGCATTATTTTGCAACAGATGGCTTTTATATTGCTTGTTTAAGGAAGAAGGTGTAGCATCGTGGAAACGACTGTGAGAAAACAAAAGAAAAATCTAGAAACGAAGAAACCATCAATTTATTCTTTACAACTTCATGAAATGCAAGATTGGTTAAAGGAACAAGGAGAACCAAAGTTCCGTGCAGGACAAATCTTTGATTGGCTATATAAAAAACGTGTAAAAAATTATGACGACATGTCGAATCTTTCTAAAGGATTACGCGATAAATTGTCGAATTCCTTTGATATTACTACTTTAAATACATTGGTAAAACAAACGTCTTCTGATGGAACAATTAAATTCTTATTCCAATTATATGATGGTTATTCTATTGAAACAGTGTTAATGCGACATGAATATGGAAATTCTATTTGTGTAACAACACAGGTCGGATGCCGTATTGGTTGTACGTTCTGTGCATCTACACTTGGTGGATTAAAACGAAACTTAGAAGCTGGAGAGATTGTAGCGCAAGTAGTAGAAGTACAACGTGCACTTGATGAAACAGAAGAACGTGTAAGTTCGCTTGTTGTTATGGGAATTGGAGAGCCGTTTGATAATTACGACAACTTAATGTCATTCTTACGCATTATAAACCATGAAAAAGGAATTCATATTGGCGCAAGACATATGACAGTTTCAACAAGTGGAATTGTTCCAAAAATTTATAAGTTCGCTGAAGAAGATATGCAAATTAATTTTGCGATTTCATTGCATTCTGCAAATACAGAGTTACGTTCAAAATTAATGCCGATTAACCGTGCTTATAAGCTACCAGACCTAATGGAAGCTGTTAAATACTATGTAAATAAAACAGGGCGTCGTATTACGTTTGAATATGGCTTATTTGGAGGAGAAAATGACCAAGTTGAGCAAGCTGAAGAACTTGCTGCGCTTTTAAAAGGTGTAAAATGTCATGTAAACTTAATTCCGGTAAACTACGTACCTGAACGTGATTATGTACGTACACCACGTGAACAAATTTTCTTATTTGAAAAAACGTTAAAAGATCGTGGAGTGAATGTAACAATTCGCCGTGAACAAGGTCATGATATTGATGCAGCCTGCGGTCAGTTACGTGCGAAGGAGCGTAAAGAAGAGACGAGGTGACGAGATGAAAGCCGTGTTTCTATCGGATAAAGGAAAAGTTCGTCAACATAATGAAGATAGTGCAGGAGTTTTTCACAATTTAGATGGAAATGTTTTAGCGGTAGTAGCAGATGGAATGGGAGGTCATCGAGCTGGTGATGTAGCTAGTTCGATGACCATTCAATTATTCCATGATTATTGGAAGCAAACGCATAATATGAATGAACCAAAAAAAGTAGAAGAGTGGTTACATACGAGTGTTGGGATTATTAATGAGCGTATATATGAGTACTCTAAACAACATGTAGAATGTAATGGTATGGGAACAACACTTATAATAGCGATTTGTACGCAAAACTTTGTGACAATAGGTCATATAGGAGATAGTCGTTGTTATATGGTATCAGAGGGAGAAATCTCGCTTGTAACGGAAGATCATTCCCTTGTAAATGAACTTGTGAGACATGGTGAAATTTCAAAAGAAGACGCAGAATATCACCCGAAAAAGAATGTTTTGTTAAGGGCATTAGGAACAGAAGAAAAAGTCGGATTAGATGTGAAAACATTGGTGCTTGAGGAAGATGATCAGTTACTTCTTTGCTCTGATGGTTTATCTAACAAAGTTTCTATTGCTGATATGCAACAAATTTTACAGCTAAATGAACAGCTTGAAACGAAGGGACAACGTCTCATTCAATTGGCGAATGATCGTGGCGGGGAAGATAATATCACCCTTGTTCTTATTGATTATGCGGGTTCGACAAACGAAAGTAGGTGAAGTGCAACGTGCTGATTGGAAAACGCTTAAATGACCGTTATAAGCTACTGAAAATGATTGGTGGCGGTGGAATGGCCAATGTGTATTTAGCTCATGATGATATACTTGGCCGAGATGTAGCGGTAAAAATATTAAGACTCGACTATTCAAATAACGAAGAGTTTATTAAACGTTTCCATCGAGAAGCGCAGTCTGTTACAACGTTGTCGCATCCAAATATTGTGAATATGTATGATGTCGGAGAAGAAGATGGTATATATTATCTTGTAATGGAGTATGTACCAGGACAAACATTGAAGCAATACATAATTGAGCGAGGGATGTTACCTATAGGAGAAGCTCTTGATATTATGGAGCAGTTAACATCCGCCATGGCACACGCCCATCATTTTGAAATTGTGCACCGTGATATTAAACCGCACAATATTTTAATTCGAGCTGATGGAGTAATAAAAGTAACAGATTTTGGAATTGCGACAGCTACAAGTGCAACAACAATTACACATACAAATTCGGTACTCGGTTCGGTGCATTACTTATCACCAGAACAAGCACGCGGCGGGATAGCAAATAAACAATCAGATATTTATTCTCTAGGAATCGTTATGTTTGAGTTGTTAACAGGAAGACAACCGTTTTCTGGCGAATCTGCTGTTGCTATAGCTTTAAAACATTTACAAAGTGAAATTCCGTCTCCAAAGAGATGGAATGAAAATATTCCGCAAAGTGTCGAAAATATTATATTAAAGGCAACTGCGAAAGATCCGTTTCACCGATATCAATCTGCCAATGCGATGAAACGAGATATTGAAACTGCGCTATATCCAGAGAGGATAAATGAGCAGCCATTTTACATACCGGAAGATATGGAAGCGACAAAAGCGATTCCTATTATTCAACAAGAACAATTATTCGAAAATGTAACTGATGAAACAATTGTTTTAAAAGGAAGTAAAGTGGATGAACAGAAAAGAAAAGAAGAAACGGAATTAAATAAGAAGAAAAAACGAAGTAATAAATGGATCAAAGTTTTAATAACGACATTTTTACTTTTAGCAATTGGAATAACGTTAGCGCTTACTGTTATTCCAGGATTCTTTATTCCAAAAGATGTAAAAGTCCCTGATGTGGCTGGTATGAAGTATGCGACAGCAGTAAATAAATTAGTTGAAAAGGGTTTTGAGGTTACGGAACCTAATATTGTATATACAGATGATGTTGAAGCCGGTGATGTGATAAAAACAGACCCTGTGGCAGGAAGAGTCGTGAAAGAAAACTCTAAAATTACTATCTATCAATCAGGCGGAAAAAAGAAAAGTAAGATGAGTGATCTCACAGGAAAAGATTTTGAGAGTATAAGGGCTGAATTAGAAGAAAAATATAAGCAAGTTACAATAAATTATATTGAAAATGATAGGCCAAAAGGTGAAATCGTAGAGCAAATTCCTACGCCGGATCAAATGGTAGTAGAGGCGGAACAAGAACTGAAAATTTGGGTAAGTAAAGGTCCGTATCAAATTAGACCAGGTGATTTTTCAGGATGGACTGAAAATAGCGTAAATGGTTATTTGAATGAGAGAAAACTAACTCCAGATATAAAACGAGAGTATTCCGATACTGTTGATAAAGGACTTGTAATTTCGCAATCTCCAAAACCAGGAACGCCGTTAAAAGAAGGAGATAAAGTGACGATTGTCATCTCAGAGGGTCCTAAGCCGAAAGTAACGAAAACAGTGAAAGTGGATAATATTTCTATTCCGTATGAGTCTTCTATAATTGGTGAGAAAAAACCGCAAACAATAGAAATTTATAAAGAAGATATGCAACAAAAAATGGATAGACCAATTGAAACTAGAACAATTTCAGAGTCGGCAACTATTTCTTTAGAATTTGTAATTCAAGAAGGTACAAAAGGACACTATAAAATTGTACGAGATGGTGTAACGATTATCGACAAAGAAGTACCATACCCAACTCAATAATAATGACTTCCATTTTCTTTCTAGAGGGGATGGAATGTATTACTCTTGCCTGTTATGCTGTCTACTTATAGTGGACTGTATAACAGGCAAAAATATATGATTCAAAAAGTTATAAAAGTGATACTGTTATAAATAATATGTTGAATTTGATGGTAGATTAAATATATTAACTTGTATATATAACGGGTTTTGAAATAAGTATTTAAAGAATTCTAATCCATTCAATATGAATTACAGCTTCACTTTATACAAAATAAAGGAGAATTATATGCCAGAAGGAAAAATTGTAAAAGCTCTAAGTGGGTTTTATTATGTGCAGCATGAAGAAGGGATTACACAATGCCGCGGGCGTGGTGTGTTCAGAAAGAATAAAATTACACCACTAGTAGGAGACCAAGTTGTTTTTCAAGCAGATAATCCAAGTGAAGGATACGTGCTTGAAGTATTTGATCGAAAAAATGAACTTGTTAGGCCTCCTATTGCTAATGTTGATCAAGCAATTCTCGTTTTCTCAGCAGTAGAACCAGATTTTAATCCGGGACTATTAGATCGATTTTTAGTGCTAATTGAATATCATAATATTAAGCCGATTATTTGCATTAGTAAGATGGATTTAGTGGATGAAAGAATGAGAGAGACTGTTGAATCTTATGCGAATGACTATCGCGAGATGGGATATGATGTATTATTTACTTCTATAAATACATCGGAAAGTATTGATATTTTAAAACCATTCTTAGAAGGCTGTGTTTCTGTTGTAGCAGGGCAATCTGGTGTTGGGAAATCTTCTATGCTTAACGTTTTACGCCCAGATTTAGAACTGAAAACGAATGATATTTCCTCGCATTTAGGACGCGGGAAACATACGACAAGACACGTGGAATTAATTGCGGTTGGAAGCGGACTAGTTGCAGATACACCTGGTTTTAGTTCACTTGATTTCATAGATATAGAAGTAGAAGATCTTACATATTGTTTTCCAGAGTTGAAAGAAGCGAGCCAATACTGTAAATTTAGAGGGTGTACACATCTTTCCGAACCGAAATGTGCTGTGAAGGCTGCGGTTGAAGAAGGAAAAATTACAGAATATCGTTATAAGAATTACAAACAATTCGTAGAAGAAATTAGAGAGAGAAAGCCGAGGTATTAGTTATGATTAAAATTGCACCATCGATCTTATCAGCAGATTTTTCAAAATTAGGGGAAGAGATTAAAGATGTAGAAAAAGGCGGAGCGGATTACATTCACGTCGATGTAATGGATGGACATTTCGTACCAAATATTACGATTGGACCATTAATTGTAGAAGCTATCCGTCCGATTACATCGTTACCATTAGATGTACATTTAATGATTGAAAATCCTGATAACTATATCCCGACTTTCGCAAAAGCGGGAGCGGATATTATTACTGTTCATGTAGAGGCGTGCCCTCATCTACATCGTACAATTCAGTTAATTAAATCTCATGGCATTAAAGCGGGAGTTGTATTAAATCCGCATACGCCAGTTTCAACGATTGAGCATGTATTAGAAGATATAGATATGGTATTACTTATGACAGTAAACCCAGGATTCGGTGGGCAGAAATTTATCCATTCTGTATTACCGAAAATTAAACAAGTTGCAGAAATGGTTAAAGAGCGCAATCTAGAAGTAGAAATTGAAGTTGATGGTGGTGTAAATGCTGAAACAGCAAGACTTTGTATTGAAGCAGGAGCAAATGTACTTGTAGCTGGATCAGCAGTATACAATCAAAAAGACCGCGGTGAAGCAATTCGTATCATTCGTGGATAATGAATGAACGAGTCTTTATCCCAGTGAAACTTCTAGTGTAGTAAGTTTTCACTATTTATAAAGGATAGAGAAAAAATATGTAAAAAGGCAATCTACCGAATGGCAGATTGCCTTTTTACAATAGAAGGGGAAGGAAACATGATTATTCATATTTTAGCGGGCGGACCTGCGGAATATTGTGCAGATTTTTCTCGATATGAAAGTGAGAAAGTAGTGTGGGCGGCAGTTGATAGAGGCGTATATCGTTTATTAAAAGGAGGAATTACTCCAGCTGTTGCGTTTGGAGATTACGATTCAGTTACTGAAGAAGAATTAGTATGGATGGGCCAGCAAACAAATGACTTACATATTGTTCCTCGTGAAAAAGATCAAACAGATTTAGAAATTGCGATTAACTGGGCGTTAGAACAAAATCCGACATTGATTCGTATTTTTGGCGCCACTGGTGGAAGGCTGGATCACGGTTTAGCGAATATACAGATGCTTTTAAGAGGGTTAGAAGTAGGGATAGAAATGTGTATTGTAGACAATAAAAATGAAATAAGCGTGAAAAAAGTGGGTACACATATAATTGAAGACAATAAAAATTTCCCTTATGTATCTTTTGTGCCGGTTACTGAAATAGTGGAAGGGATTACGTTGCTTGGGTTTAAGTATCCTCTAATTAATAAAACAATAGAATGGGGATCAACACTTTGTATTAGTAATGAACTCGTTGAGGAAAAAGGTACTTTTTCATTTACTTCTGGCATATTAATGGTGATAAGAAGCACTGATTAAAGAAACAATTTTGCTCCTTACATCATATAGTGAACAAGTGGAGTAATGGGGATTAGGAGGGAAACCATGAGATTTTATACAATTAAGTTACCTAAATTTCTTGGTGGAATTGTTCGTGCCATGTTAAATACCTTCAAAAAAGATTAAAAAAAGCACCTATTACCGGTGCTTTTTCCATTGTCATAGTAAAAAAAGAGCCTAGCGGCTCTTTTTTTTATTATTAAACACGTTCGATTTTGCCAGATTTTAATGCTCTAGCAGAAACGTAAACACGTTGAACTTTTCCGTCGATGCGTACGCGAACTTTTTGAAGGTTAGCGCCCCATTTACGTTTTGTAGCGTTCATTGCGTGAGAACGAGAGTTACCAGAACGAGCTTTTCTTCCAGTGATAGCACAAACACGAGCCATTTATATTTCCCTCCCTTGATACCTTACCATACGTAATTTTTCAATGTTAGTCTTTTTTGCGATGCTAAAAACACTACTATAATTTAACACAACTAAAAAGAGAATGCAACACCGTAGAAAAAAGAAATCAAGAAAAATTACTTGACATCATATGTCGATGATGAAAAGTTGAAATCAAGAAAAATTGCTTGACATATTATAGTGGTACATGTTGTATAATAACAATGGACTATTTTGCTCATCATAAAAAATGTGATTTAAAACATAAAATATGAGAGTGAAAAGAAAGAACGATGGAATTTTCTTTAAAAAGATTATATGATAGTAACTAAAGTAGTCTAGCTCACTTTCACCATTTATGAAGGGGGAAACGAGATGTCAATTGAAATTAAAACTAAGTATGGTCAAATTGATATTAGTACAGATGTAATTGCAACAATTGCTGGAGGTGCCGCAGTAGATTGCTACGGTATCGTAGGTATGGCATCAAAAAATCAGTTAAAAGATGGTTTAACAGACATTTTACGAAAAGAAAACTTCACTAGAGGCGTTATTGTTCGTAAAGATGAAGATGAAGTACATATTGATATGTATATTATTGTGAGCTATGGTACGAAAATTTCAGAAGTAGCACATAACGTGCAGACGAAAGTGAAATATACATTAGATCAAACTGTAGGACTAGCAGTAGATTCTGTAAACATCTACGTACAAGGAGTTAAAGTAATAAACTTGTAATGTGCATTAAGGAGGAAAATCTGTGTCAATTCAAAAAATTGATGGGAAACGTTTATCACAAATGATCATGCAAGGAGCGAATAATTTAACAAACAATGTTCAGCTTGTTGATGCATTAAACGTATTTCCAGTTCCAGATGGCGATACCGGTACAAACATGAACTTATCAATGACTTCAGGCGCACGTGAAGTGAAAGCAAATCCTTCACAGCACGCTGGTAAAGTCGGTGTAAGTTTAGCCAAAGGATTATTAATGGGAGCTCGTGGTAACTCTGGTGTTATTTTATCTCAGTTATTCCGTGGTTTCTCTAAATCCATTGAACAAAAAGAAGAATTAACAACAGTTGATTTTGCTGCAGCTTTAGATGCTGGGGTAGAAGCGGCTTACAAAGCGGTTATGAAACCGATTGAAGGAACGATTTTAACGGTTGCAAGAGAAACGGGTAAATATGCAGTGACAGTTGCGAAAAAACAGCGCGACTTTGTTTTGTTTATGGAAGACGTTGTGAAAGAAGCGAATGCATCGTTAAATCGTACGCCAGATTTATTACCTGTATTAAAACAAGTTGGCGTTGTAGATAGCGGTGGTAAAGGTCTTGTTGTTGTATATGAAGGATTTTTAGCAGACTTAAAAGGAGAAACGATTTCTTCTAATGTGTCTGCCCAACCATCTATGAATGACATGGTACGCGCAGAACATCACCGTAGTGTACAAAGCCAATTGAGTACAGAAGATATAAAGTATGGATATTGTACGGAATTCATGGTGAAATTAGAGCCTGAAAAAATGAAAGAACATAATTTCTCTGAACAAAAATTCCGTGAAGATATTAGTGTATACGGAGATTCACTACTTGTTGTATCAGATGATGAGGTTGTTAAGGTTCATATTCATGCGGAACATCCTGGAGATCCTATGAATTATGGACAACGCTATGGTAGTTTAATTAAGATTAAAGTAGAAAATATGCGTGAACAGCATACTGCTTTATTAGATGAGCCTACTATGATGCCTGAGCCGACTAGCCAGTCTAAAGAGAAACAACCGTACGGTATCGTAACTGTTGCTATGGGATCTGGTATCAAAACTTTATTTGAGAGCATTGGCGCGACGAAAGTGATCGAAGGTGGCCAAACGATGAATCCAAGTACGGAGGATATTGTGAAGGCGATTGAAGAAGCGAACGCTGAAAAAATCATTATTTTACCGAACAACGGAAATATCGTGATGGCAGCAGAACAAGCAGCGTCAGTTGTTGATCAAGAAGTGATTGTGATTCGTTCAAAAACAGTTCCTCAAGGTATGGCTGCAATGTTAGCATTTAATCCAGTTGGAACGTTAGAAGAGAATGAAGAAAACATGAAAGAAGCTTTATCTCATGTGAAAACCGGTCAAATTACGTATGCGGTACGTGATACGGAAATTGATGGTGTAGCAATTCAAAAAGATGATTTCATGTGTATCGCAGATGGAAAAATCGTATCAACAAATGCTGCAAAAGTAGGAGCTGCAAAGCAATTACTAGAAGCACTTATTGATGAAGATTCTGAAATCGTAACGATTCTACAAGGTGAAGATGCAACTGACGAAGAAGTAGCTGAGTTAGTTGAATTTGTAGAAGAGAATTTTGAAGATGCAGAAGTAGAGGTACATGCTGGAAACCAACCGGTGTATTCTTTCATCTTCTCTGTAGAATAAGAAAAAATTCGTTTTGAAAATAAATGGATTACTTACTTGCTAATGGATAAAAACTAGTAATATGAAGTTTATTACTAGTTTTTATTCAAAAGGCTAGCATATTGAATAAAAAAGAGCCTTGCTGCTAATAGTGAGGCTCTTTTCTTTCGTGTTGCTTATGATGGATTTGAGTAGTTTCTCTTAGAATGCCTATGATAGAATATATAAGGTGAAATAGAGCGATTACAGATGTCAATCGTGTTAATGGATAATGAATCAAAGAAAATAATGTGACGGAGCGTGAGAATCTTGAATGAAGTTGTACAAGTTCCTGTTACGGATGTAAAGGGAATCGGAGGAGAAACATCTGAATTACTACACGAGATGGGAATTTATACAGTTTCTCATCTATTAGAACATTTTCCGTACCGTTATGAAGACTATGCGATGAAAGATCTTGCTGAAGTAAAGCATGATGAACGGGTAACAGTTGAGGGGAAAGTTCATAGTGCCCCTTTACTGCAATATTATGGGAAGAAAAAGTCGCGTCTTACGGTTCGTGTCCTCGTCGGTCGTTATTTAATTACAGCTGTATGTTTTAATAGGCCGTACTATAAGCAGAAGTTAAATTTAGATGAAACGGTAACGATTACTGGTAAATGGGATCAGCATCGTCAAACGATTGCGGTATCAGAGCTTCATTTTGGACCAGTTGCACGTCAACAAGAAGTAGAGCCTGTATACTCAGTGAAAGGGAAACTTACAGTAAAACAGATGCGCCGTTTTATTGCCCAAGCATTCAAGGAGTACGGAAAATCTATAGTTGAAGTGTTGCCTGATGGATTGCTAAGTCGATATAAATTATTGCCGCGTTATGAAGCATTGCGGGCGTTGCATTTTCCAGCAGGGCAGGAAGATTTAAAACAAGCCCGTCGCCGTTTTGTATATGAGGAGTTTTTCTTATTTCAGCTGAAAATGCAAACATTACGGAAAATGGAGAGGGAAAATTCGAAAGGGACGAAAAAAGAAATTCCTTCAGCAGAATTGCAAGAGTTTATCGATGCACTCCCGTTTCCGTTAACTGGTGCGCAGAGCCGGGTAGTAGATGAAATTATGAAAGATATGACATCTCCTTATCGGATGAATCGTCTGTTGCAAGGTGATGTAGGTTCTGGGAAAACAGTCGTAGCAGCTATTGGCCTTTATGCAGCGAAATTAGCACATTATCAAGGTGCTTTAATGGTTCCTACAGAAATTTTAGCGGAGCAACATTATCAATCGCTCGCAGAGACGTTCTCACACTTTGGTATGAAGGTTGAATTGCTAACAAGTTCTGTTAAAGGTGTAAGGCGTCGAGAGATTTTGGCGAAATTAGAACAAGGAGAAATAGATATCCTTGTCGGAACACATGCTTTAATTCAAGATGAAGTTATCTTTCATAGGTTAGGTCTCGTTATTACTGATGAACAACATCGATTTGGTGTAGCGCAGCGACGAGTTTTAAGGGAGAAAGGTGAAAGTCCAGATGTATTATTTATGACAGCGACCCCAATTCCGCGTACGTTAGCAATTACTGCATTTGGAGAGATGGATGTTTCTATAATCGATGAGATGCCAGCTGGTAGAAAGGTAATTGAAACATACTGGGCAAAACATGATATGTTAGATCGAGTTCTCGGTTTTGTGGAGAAGGAGATAAAAAAAGGAAGACAAGCATATGTAATTTGTCCCCTTATTGAAGAATCGGAGAAACTTGATGTACAAAATGCGATTGATTTACATAGTATGCTGACTCATCATTATCAAGGGAAATGTCAAGTCGGATTAATGCATGGAAGATTATCATCTCAAGAAAAAGAAGAGATAATGGGACAATTTAGTGAAAATAAAGTGCAAATTCTTGTGTCGACAACGGTTGTTGAAGTAGGTGTGAACGTACCGAATGCGACTGTAATGGTTATTTATGATGCAGAGCGTTTCGGTTTATCGCAGCTCCATCAGCTCAGGGGACGTGTTGGGCGTGGTAGTGAACAATCATATTGTTTATTAATAGCGGATCCAAAATCGGAAACGGGAAAAGAGCGAATGCGTATTATGACCGAAACGAACGATGGATTTGTGTTGTCAGAAAAAGATTTAGAGTTAAGAGGTCCTGGAGATTTCTTTGGAAGTAAGCAAAGTGGTTTACCAGAATTCAAGGTTGCTGATATGGTACATGATTATCGAGCGTTAGAAACTGCGAGACAAGATGCGGCGTTATTAGTAGATTCCGAAGCATTTTGGCATAATGATCAATATGCTTCGTTGCGTACTTATCTTGACGGGACAGGTGTGTTCCAAGGAGAGAAGCTCGATTAAAGTGAGGCAGCAAAAGTTTTTGTTGCATTCTACTTTTAATGATTATATACTACTGTTAGTACCTAGTCATAAAAAATGGATGGTGCGGTATGAAAAAAAGAAGAAGTAAAAAAGAAAGACAAGAACTATTACAACAAACAATAGAAACGAATCCTTTTATTACGGATGAAGATTTAGCAGAAAAATTTCAAGTGAGTATACAAACCGTACGTCTTGATCGTATGGAATTATCTATTCCTGAATTAAGAGAAAGAATTAAACATGTAGCTACAAAGCAACATGAAGAAGATGTGAAATCTTTACCGTTAGAAGAGGTTGTCGGAGAAATTATCGATATAGAATTAGATAGACATGCGATTTCTATCTTTGAAGTGAAGGTAGAACACGTATTTAAAAGAAATCAGATTGCCCGTGGACATCATTTGTTTGCACAAGCAAACTCACTAGCTGTTGCAGTTATTGATGAAGAATTAGCTTTAACTGCAAAGTCTACCATTCGATACATTCGTCCTGTAAAATTAGGAGAGCGTGTTGTTGCAAAAGCACGTGTTGAAGATGTAGAGAATGATAAAGGACGGACCGTTGTCAAAGTGCGTAGCTTTGTTGGAGAAGAACTTGTTTTTACAGGCACTTTTGAAATGTATCGATCTAGTAATTATAGTGAGGAAGGTAACAACTTATGAAAATCGCAATAGATGCAATGGGCGGCGATCATGCTCCAAAAGCTGTCGTATTAGGAGCAATGAAAGCTATTAAGGAATATTCTGATTTACATATTACGTTAGTAGGGAAAGAAGAGGAAATTCGTCAATACTTAACGAGTGAAGAACGAATTACTATACTTCATACAGATGAAAAAATCGAATCGACAGATGAACCAGTAAGAGCGGTTCGTCGAAAAAAACAAGCTTCAATGGTACTAGCAGCGCAGCAAGTGAAGGACGGCGTAGCGGATGCTTGTATATCAGCTGGTAGTACAGGAGCTTTAATGGCGGCTGGATTGTTTGTTGTAGGTCGTATGGAAGGAATTGAGCGACCAGCTTTATCCCCTACAATGCCAACTGTTGATGGAGAAGGTTTTGTTATGTTAGATGTTGGAGCGAACGTTGATGCAAAACCAATTCATTTATATCAATATGCAGTAATGGGATCTGTATACGCTGAGAAAGTAAGAGGGATTAAAAATCCTCGTGTTGGACTTTTGAACGTTGGAACAGAGGATGGCAAAGGGAACGAGCTTTCAAAACAAGTATTTGCAATGCTAAAGGATGCCCCAATTAATTTCGTTGGGAACGTTGAATCAAGAGATTTATTGCAAGGTGTAGCAGATGTTGTTGTATGTGATGGTTTTACAGGGAATGTAGCGCTAAAATCATTAGAAGGAACGGCACTTGCATTATTCTCTATGTTAAAAGAGCAGTTAATGAGTTCGTTTACGAGTAAATTAGCAGCAGCGGTATTAAAGCCAAAACTTATGGTATTAAAAGATAAAATGGATTATTCGGAGTATGGAGGAGCGGCATTATTTGGATTGAAAGCTCCTGTCATTAAGGCTCACGGTTCTTCCAATGACCAATCAATATTTAGTGCGATTCGTCAAACGAGAGAAATGGTAGCGAAAGAAGTGATTCCTACTATTTCAAGCGTAATGGAGAAAGAGCCACTCCAATAAGAGGAGGATTTGAAATGGGAAAACTAGCATTTCTTTTTCCGGGCCAAGGTTCACAGGCAGTTGGAATGGGTAAACAGTTAGCGGAGAATAATAAAGAGGTTGCAAATGTATTTGCAAAAGCAGATGAGGTGTTGCAAGATTCACTTTCAGAAGTGATTTTTGAAGGGCCGCAGGAAAAGCTTACGTTAACGACGAATGCGCAGCCTGCCTTATTAACAACGAGTTTTGCTATTTTGACAGCTTTGAAAGAGTATGATATTACACCAGACTTTGTTGCAGGACATAGTTTAGGTGAATATAGCGCTCTTGTAGCAGCGGGTGCAATAACTTTTGAAGACGCTGTATATGCTGTAAGGAAACGTGGGGAATATATGGAAGAAGCTGTTCCTGGCGGAGAAGGTGCAATGGCGGCTATTCTAGGTGCTGATCCACATATGCTGAAACAAGTTACAGAAGAAGTAACAAGTGAAGGATATGCAGTACAAATCGCTAATATGAATAGTACGAAGCAAATTGTGATTTCTGGAACAAAGCAAGGAGTCGAGATTGCTTCTCAAAGAGCGAAAGAAAATGGTGCAAAGAGAGCAATTCCGCTTAAGGTAAGTGGACCGTTCCACTCTTCGCTTATGAAGCCGGCAGCGGAGAAGTTCCAAAGCGTCCTAAATGAAATTACAATTCAAGATACGAATATTCCTGTTATCGCAAATGTAACAGCAGACGTTATTACAAGTGGTGCACATATTCAAGAAAAGCTAATTGAACAGCTCTATTCGCCTGTCTTATGGTACCCGTCCATTGAAAACATGGTGAATCAAGGGGTAGATACATTTATTGAGATTGGACCTGGGAAAGTACTTGCTGGACTTATGAAGTCAATTGATTCATCAGTGAAAGCATATGCGATATATGATGAAGAGACATTAAAAGATACCATTTCTAATTTGAGAGGAGAAAACTGATGTTAAAAGGGAAAGTAGCATTAGTAACTGGCGCTTCACGTGGAATTGGTCGTGCGATTGCGATTGATTTAGCGAAACAAGGGGCAAATGTTGTAGTAAATTATGCTGGTAATGAGCAAAAGGCAAATGAAGTAGTTGATGAAATAAAGAAATTAGGTTCGGATGCAATTGCTGTAAGAGCAGATGTTGCAAATGCTGAAGATGTTACAAATATGGTGAAACAAACTGTAGATACATTTGGACAAGTTGATATTCTTGTAAATAACGCAGGTGTAACAAAAGATAATTTATTAATGCGTATGAAAGAAGAAGAATGGGATACAGTTATTAATACAAACCTAAAAGGTGTATTCTTATGTACGAAGGCAGTATCTCGATATATGATGCGTCAACGTAATGGACGTATTATTAATATCGCTTCTGTTGTTGGAGTAACAGGTAATCCAGGACAAGCAAACTATGTTGCTGCTAAAGCGGGTGTAATTGGATTAACAAAAACATCCGCAAAAGAGTTAGCGAGCCGTAATATTACTGTAAATGCAATTGCTCCTGGGTTTATTGCCACAGATATGACAGACGTATTAGATGAAAATATAAAAGCTGAAATGTTAAAATTAATTCCTATAGCTCAGTTTGGTGAAGCGGAGGATATCGCAAATGCTGTAACGTTCTTTGCTTCTGATCAAAGCAAATATGTTACAGGTCAAACGTTAAATGTTGATGGCGGTATGGTAATGTAATAAAAGAATTGATTTCAGCTAGTTTTTTTGGCCAATATTTAATATAATATTTGAGGGGAGGTGAATGGAATGGCAGATGTTTTAGAGCGTGTAACAAAAATCATCGTTGATCGTTTAGGTGTAGAAGAAACTGAAGTAGTACCAGCTGCGAGCTTTAAAGAAGATTTAGGCGCAGACTCCCTAGATGTAGTAGAACTTGTAATGCAATTGGAAGATGAATTCGAAATGGAAATTTCTGATGAAGATGCTGAAAAGATTGCTACTGTTGGCGATGCTGTGACTTACATAGAGAGTCATCTATAATGCTTAAGTGAAGTCCCGTTTTTTAGCGGGGCTTCTCGGCTTATATCTGGAGGGACTTATGCCGTACCGAAAACATAGAGAAAAAAAATACGAAACAAAATATCGTGAAGCGTTTAAAGTATTTCAAGAAGAGATAGGTATTACGTTTTCAGATGAAAAATTATTGATTCAAGCATTTACGCATTCATCGTATGTGAATGAGCATCGAAAAAAACCGCATGAGGACAATGAGCGTCTTGAATTTCTTGGTGATGCTGTATTGGAACTCACTGTATCGCAGTATCTGTTTCAAAAATATCCGACAATGAGCGAAGGAGAGTTAACAAAACTACGTGCAGCTATTGTATGTGAACCATCTCTTGTTCGTTTTGCAAACGAATTGTCATTTGGTAGCCTTGTTTTATTAGGGAAAGGTGAAGAAATGACGGGTGGACGTGAACGACCAGCTTTATTAGCGGATGTCTTTGAAGCGTTTATTGGTGCCCTTTATCTGGATCAAGGGCTTGAAACAGTTTGGGGATTTTTAAAAGAAGTTGTATATCCGAAAATTAATGAGGGTGCTTTTTCTCATGTGATGGATTATAAGAGTCAATTACAAGAGTTGATTCAGCGTGATGGTAGTGGCAATATTGAGTATCAAATTTTGCAAGAAAAAGGACCGGCTCATAACCGAGAATTTGTGTCACGTGTTACGTTAAATAACGTGGCTTTAGGTCTTGGTAGTGGCAAGTCGAAAAAAGAAGCAGAGCAACAAGCTGCTGCAGAAGCATTGAAAAAATTAAAAGAACAACTATAAGGAATCCCCCTTTGAATGAGGGGGATTCCTTATGCATAGAATGAAACTTTCTTTTTGTTTGTGAATAAAGGAAAGGGAAATCCGTCTAATAGCTTGTTTTTGTATAGACAACAGTTATAACAACGGAGAATAGGAGGAAGGCCTTTCGTGTTTTTAAAAAGATTAGAAATAGCAGGATTTAAGTCGTTTGCTGAGCGTGTATCTGTTGATTTTGTCCCAGGTGTAACTTCTGTAGTAGGACCTAATGGAAGTGGGAAAAGTAATATTACTGATGCGATCCGCTGGGTACTTGGTGAACAATCTGCAAAATCATTACGTGGTGCAAAGATGGAGGATATTATTTTTGCGGGCAGTGATACGAGAAGAGCAGTTAATGTTGCTGAAGTAACATTAACTTTAAATAATGAAGATCAACGTTTACCGATTGAATATAATGAGGTGTGTGTAACGCGTCGTGTATCTCGTTCTGGTGATAGTGATTTTTATATTAATAAACAATCATGTAGATTGAAAGATATTATCGATTTATTTATGGACTCTGGTATGGGAAGAGAAGCTTTTTCGATTATTAGCCAGGGGAAAGTTGAAGAGATTTTAAGTAGTAAATCAGAAGAACGTCGTGGTGTATTTGAAGAAGCTGCTGGAGTGCTGAAATACAAACTTCGTAAAAAGAAAGCTGAAGCAAAATTAGCAGATACACAAGAAAACTTAAATCGTGTACAAGATATCATTCACGAATTAAGTAGTCAAGTAGAACCTTTAGAAAGACAAGCTTCTATTGCGAAAGATTATCTTGAGAAAAAAGAAGAATTAGAGAAAGTAGAAGCGGCGCTTATTGTACATGAAATTGAAGAATTACATGAGAAATGGGAAGCGCTTCGAAATCAGTTTGGGCATAATAAAAACGAAGAAGCTAAAATGTCAACGCATTTACAAAAAGGTGAAGAAGAGCTAGAGGAATTACGAGGACAATTACAAGCGGTAGATGAGTCTGTAGATTCCCTGCAAGAAGTACTTCTTCTTTCTAGTAAAGAGCTAGAAAAGTTAGAAGGACAGCGTGAGTTATTAAAAGAGAGAAAACAAAATGCAACGACGCATTGTGCGCAACTCGAGCAGTTAATTGTTGAATTAACAGAGAAAGCTACAAGTTATGATGGTGAAATTGAATCCAGTACAGAAGTGATGATGCAATTTGTAAATCAAGTCAAAGAATTGGAGACAAGATTGCATGATAATGAGTTACTGCTTGCAACTTTTGCTGACAATTTAGAGGAACAAATTGAGAATTTAAAGGGTGACTATATTGAACTTTTAAATCAACAAGCTAGTCATCGCAATGAGTTATCTATGATTGAAGAACAATCTAAACAACAAAACTCTAAAAATGAACGCCTCGATGAAGAAAATGCGAAATATGTAGAAATGCGTATGGAAATTACCGCGAAAAAGACGAAGCTTGTGGAAAGTTATGAACAAGTGAAAGAAAAAGTAGCTGGTATCCTTTCGGATATACAAAAGACAGAAGCAGCACTTGGGAAATGCAAGACGCAATATAGTGAAAATGAAACAAAGTTGTATCAAGCGTATCAATTTGTACAACAGGCACGTTCTCGAAAAGAAATGCTAGAAGAGATGCAAGAAGATTACTCTGGTTTCTATCAAGGAGTACGTGAAGTGTTAAAAGCTAGAGAAAATAGGTTGCAAGGTATCGAGGGTGCTGTTGCAGAACTGCTAACGGTACCGAAAGAATATGAAATTGCAATGGAAATTGCTCTAGGTGCAGCAATGCAGCATATTGTCGTACAAAAAGAAGAACATGCTCGTAACGCAATTGCGTTTTTAAAACAAAATAAACATGGGCGAGCAACGTTTTTACCGCAAGCTGTTATTAAAAGTAGATCGTTATCATTTGAACAATTACGTATTGTAAATCAACACCCATCGTTTGTAGGTGTGGCGGCAGAACTTGTGCAATATAACAATAAATATGAAAATGTAGTTTCGAATTTATTAGGGACAGTTATTGTTGCAAAAGATTTACGCGGGGCAAATGAGTTAGCGAAACAACTGCAATACCGTTATCGTATTGTAACAATCGAAGGTGATGTAGTGAACCCTGGTGGTTCTATGACAGGTGGAGCGGTAAAACAGGCGAAATCTTCTTTATTAGGACGTCAACGTGAACTAGAAGAGTGGACGAGCAAGTTAACTGATATGGAAGAGAAAACAACGAAGTTAGAAAACTTTGTTAAAGCAGTAAAGCAAGAGATTCAAGAAAGAGAAGTGCAAATACGCGAACTAAGGCAAAGTGTAGAAGTAGAGCGTGTAGATGAACAGAAATTAAGAGAAGAAATTAATCGCTTAGAATTAGAAGAACATCGTATTAATGATCGTTTATCTATTTACGATTTAGAGATTGAAGGATTCTTACAAGATCAAGTAAAGATACAAGGGCGTAAAGAAGAGCTAGAAAAGATTTTAGCGACTCTTCAAGCTGAGATTACGGGATTAGATAGCAAAATTGTCGCTTTAACAAAACAAAAAAGTGAGCAGCATTCTTCGAAAGAAAAAGTTCAAAAAGAAATGACTGAGTTGAAAGTGTTGGCGGCTGAAAAGCAACAACGTTTATCTAATCAAAAAGAAAAAGTTGAACGTTTGACGAAGGAAAAAGAAGAAACGGATGCAACGCTTGTCAAAACGAAAGAGGATTTAGCATTCTTAAAACAAGAAATGACATCGAATTCAAGTGGTGAAGAGCAAATTACGAATATGATTGAGAAGAAAGCATATGATCGTAATCAAACTTCAGATTTAATTCGCTCTCGTCGCGAACAACGTGTATCGTTACAAGAGAGAGTAGAACAGTTAGAGCGTAATCTGAAAGAAACAACAGGTAAACATAAATACATTCTTGAGATGTTGAAAGATCAAGAAGTAAAAATAAACCGACTTGATGTAGAGTTAGAAAATAGATTACAACATTTACGTGAAACATATACAATTTCATTTGAAGCAGCAAAACTGAAGTATACAATGATAATGCCTGCTGAGGATGCACGTAAAAAGGTGAAACTAATTAAACTATCCATCGAAGAGCTAGGCACAGTAAACTTAGGGGCAATTGAAGAGTATGAGCGTGTAGCAGAGCGTCATACATTCTTACTAGAGCAAAAAGATGACCTAGAAGAAGCGAAAACAACATTGCACCAACTTATTACTGAAATGGATGAAGAAATGAAAAAACGCTTTTCTACTACGTTTGAAGGAATTCGAATGGAGTTTCAATCGGTATTCTCTGAATTATTTGGAGGCGGTAGAGCGGATTTAGTCATGACGAATCCAGAGGACTTATTAAATACGGGTATTGATATTGTAGCGCAGCCGCCAGGGAAGAAGCTGCAAAACTTAGGTTTACTTTCTGGTGGAGAGCGTGCTTTAACAGCAATTGCGCTTTTATTTGGTATTTTAAAAGTGCGCCCAGTTCCATTCTGTGTGCTAGATGAGGTAGAGGCGGCTCTTGATGAGGCGAATGTTGCCCGTTTTGCGCAGTATTTAAAGAAATTTAGTGATGAGACACAGTTTATTGTCATTACACATAGAAAAGGTACAATGGAAGAGTCTGACGTATTGTACGGTGTAACAATGCAAGAGTCAGGGGTATCTAAACTTGTTTCGGTTCGTTTAGATGATGGAGAAGAACTAGTTGCAAGTAATTAGGAAGGATGGGACAGTATGAGCTTTTTTAAAAAATTAAAAGAAAAAATTTCAAAACAAACAGATACGGTAACAGAGAAATTTAAACAAGGGTTAGAAAAGACGAGAAATTCGTTTGCAGATAAAGTAAATGATTTAGTTTATCGTTATCGTAAAGTAGATGAAGATTTCTTTGAGGAACTAGAAGAAATTTTAATTGGTGCAGATGTCGGAGTTTCGACGGTAATGGAATTAATTGATCAATTGAAAGAAGAAGTGCAACGTCGTAACATCCAGGATCCAAAAGAAGTACAAGCTGTTATTTCAGAAAAGTTAGTAGGAATTTACAAAGGTGACAGTGAATTTAGCAACGAAATTAATATGCAAGAGGATCAATTAACAGTTGTTTTATTTGTCGGTGTTAATGGCGTAGGAAAAACGACGACGATTGGTAAATTAGCACATAAATTCAAAACAGAAGGTAAGTCTGTCCTATTGGCGGCGGGAGATACATTCCGCGCGGGAGCGATTGAACAATTAGAAGTATGGGGCGATCGCGTTGGTGTAGAAGTGATTAAACAAGGATCAGGATCTGATCCAGCGGCGGTTATGTATGACGCTGTACAAGCTGCGAAAGCACGTAAAGTAGACGTATTACTATGTGACACAGCAGGACGCTTACAAAATAAAGTAAACTTAATGAAAGAGTTAGAGAAAGTGAAGCGTGTAATTGAGCGTGAAGTACCGGGGGCTCCTCACGAAGTATTACTTGTTATTGATGCAACAACAGGACAAAACGGTTTAAGTCAAGCGAAAACATTCCGTGAAGCAACGAATGTTACTGGTATTGTTTTAACGAAGTTAGATGGAACTGCTAAAGGTGGTATTGTATTAGCGATTCGTAACGAAATGGATGTACCGGTGAAATTTGTTGGATTAGGGGAGCAAATGGATGACTTGCAGCAGTTTGATCCAGAACAATATGTGTATGGTTTATTTGCGAACTTAGTAGAAACAGAAGAAGTGTAAGTGAAAGAAGCGGTATTTTCCGCTTCTTTTTCTATAAAAATATGTGATGTTAAGAAAAAAACTTGACACTCTTTTGTACTCCATGTAAACTAATTCATGTAAAGGGAAATCACTTAACAAAGGATGATCCAACATGCTCGAAAAAACAACGAGAATGAACTATTTATTTGATTTTTATCAATCGTTGTTAACGCAAAAACAAAGAAGTTATATGTCGCTTTATTATCTAGATGATTTATCTCTTGGTGAAATTGCGGAAGAATTTGATGTAAGTCGCCAAGCCGTGTATGATAACATTAAACGGACTGAAGCGATGCTTGAAGAATATGAAGATAAATTAGTATTACTTCAAAAGTTTCAAGAGCGACAGCGACTTGTTGCAAAGCTAAAACAGCTAATCAGCGAAGAAGAGCATGTGAATGAAGAAATGAAACAAGTTGTTGAAGCTATCGAAAAATTAGATTAGGAGGGCGGCAATATGGCATTTGAAGGATTAGCCGACCGACTTCAACAGACAATGCAAAAAATCCGCGGCAAAGGAAAAGTTTCTGAAGCCGATGTGAAAGAAATGATGAGAGAAGTTCGTCTAGCTCTTTTAGAAGCGGACGTTAACTTTAAAGTAGTAAAAGATTTTGTAAAGCGTGTGTCTGAACGTGCTGTCGGACAAGATGTAATGACAAGTTTGACACCTGGACAACAAGTAATTAAAGTCGTACAGGAAGAACTTACAGAACTTATGGGCGGAGAGCAAAGCAAAATTGCTGTTGCTAATAGGCCACCGACTGTTATAATGATGGTTGGTCTGCAAGGTGCGGGTAAAACAACGACGACAGGTAAGCTTGCGAATTTGCTTCGTAAAAAGCATAATCGTAAACCGATGCTTGTTGCGGCGGATATTTACCGTCCAGCAGCGATTAAACAGCTTGAAACATTAGGGAAGCAATTGGACATGCCTGTATTCTCTTTAGGAGATCAAGTAAGTCCTGTTGAAATTGCGAAACAAGCGATTGCAAAAGCAAAAGAAGATCATCACGATTATGTTTTAATCGATACAGCAGGTCGTCTGCATATTGATGAAGAACTAATGGATGAATTAGCGAAAGTGAAAGAAGTTGCGAAACCGGATGAAATTTTCCTTGTTGTCGATGCGATGACGGGTCAAGACGCGGTGAATGTTGCACAAAGTTTCCATGAACAGTTAGGTTTAACAGGTGTTGTATTAACGAAATTAGATGGTGATACGCGCGGTGGTGCGGCATTATCTATTAAAGCTGTAACAAATACACCGATTAAATTTGCTGGTATGGGTGAAAAACTAGATGCGATTGAAGCGTTCCATCCAGAGCGTATGGCATCCCGTATTTTAGGGATGGGAGACGTCTTAACATTAATTGAAAAAGCGCAAGCTACAGTTGATGAAGAGAAAGCAAAAGAACTTGAGCAAAAAATGCGTACGCTTTCGTTTACGCTTGACGATTTCCTAGAACAACTTGGACAAGTGCGTCAACTTGGACCGCTTGATGAATTGTTAGGAATGCTTCCTGGTGCAAATAAAATTAAAGGGCTGAAAAATGCGCAAGTTGATGAAAAACAAATTGGGCATATTGAGGCAATTATTCGTTCTATGACTAAATTAGAGCGAGAACAACCGGAAATAATCAATGCTAGTCGCAAAAAGCGCATTGCCAAAGGTAGCGGTACAACGGTACAAGAGATCAATCGTTTAATCAAGCAATTTGATGATATGAAAAAGATGATGAAAACGATGACTGGAATGCAAAAAGGTAAGAAAAAAGGACTAGGTGGATTGAAGTTTCCATTCATGTAAGGAAAAAAGATAGCTCTGTTAAGAAAAAATACTTTACAAAGCAATAGTCTTTTTGCTAATATAATTATCTGTGTGAAATAAATTCGGAGGTGCTTTATAAATGGCAGTTAAAATTCGTTTAAAACGTATGGGAGCTAAAAAAACTCCTTTCTATCGTGTAGTTGTTGCAGATTCTCGTTCTCCTCGTGACGGACGTTTCATTGAGGAAATCGGTACTTACAATCCGGTTGCTCAACCAGCTGAAGTTAAGATCAACGAAGAAGCAGCATTAAAATGGTTAGGAAATGGTGCTAAACCATCTGATACAGTTCGTAACTTATTCTCTAACCAAGGTATCATGGAGAAATTCCACTTATCTAAACAAGGTAAGTAATTGAGGCAATGACTATGAAGAAGTTAGTCGAGACGATTGTCAAGCCTCTTGTCGATCATCCTGAAGATGTAAAAGTTACACAGGAACTTTACAACGGAGAGATAAAGTATCGATTAACTGTACATCCTGAGGATGTTGGAAAAGTCATTGGAAAGCAAGGGAGAGTTGCGAAAGCAATTCGAATGCTCTTGTATTCAGTGGGACATCATAATGATGAAAAAGTAACACTGGAAATTCAATAAACGTAAAAAGGGCGAGGAGTTATTTCCTCTCCCTTTTTTAACATTTAAAGAGAAGTTGCATGTTCCATATATGAAATGGAAATGCTTAATTTATATAGAAACCAGGGGTGACATACTATTTATGACAAAGTGGTTTAACGTAGGGAAAATTGTAAATACTCATGGCGTAAGAGGAGAAATTCGTGTTATTTCTCGTACTGATTTTCCAGAAGAGCGATATAAAGTAGGAAACACATTATACATAAGTAATGAGAAAAGTACAGACTACCTTCCGGTGAAAGTAACTTCTCATCGTCAACATAAGACATTTGATTTATTAACATTTGAAGGATGCAACAATGTAGATGAAGCAGAGAAGTTTAAAGGTTCTTTAATAAAAGTACCAGAAGAGCAGTTAGGCGAACTAGCTGAAGGCGAATACTACTACCATGAAATTATTGGTTGCAGTGTTGTAACGGAAGAAGGAGAAGCGTTAGGAACAATAAAAGAAATTTTATCTCCTGGTGCAAATGATGTTTGGGTAATTAAACGTCCAAAAGGTCAAGACCTATTAATTCCTTATATTGATGATGTTGTACTTCAAGTTAACATTGAGAATAAATTAGTAACCATTCATGTAATGGAAGGATTGCTATAATGAAAATTGACATTTTAACATTGTTTCCAGATATGTTTACGGGTGTGTTTGGATCTTCAATTTTAAAGAAAGCACAAGAAAAAGAGGCGGTAGAGCTTCGTGTTGTCAATTTCCGCGATTTTACAACGAGTAAGCATAATAGCGTAGATGATTATCCGTATGGTGGTGGAGCTGGGATGGTATTAACTCCCCAGCCTATCTTCGATGCAGTGGAAGAGTTAACGAAGGAAACAGACCGTAAACCGAGAGTTGTTTTAATGTGTCCACAAGGAGAGCGTTTTACGCAGAAGAAGGCAGAAGAGCTTGCTGAAGAAGAGCATGTTATTTTTGTGTGTGGTCATTATGAAGGGTACGATGAAAGAATTCGTGAGCATCTCGTAACAGATGAGATTTCTATTGGTGACTACGTATTAACCGGCGGAGAGTTAGCCTCTATGGTTATTACTGATAGTGTCGTGCGTCTTCTGCCAGGAGTGTTAGGAAATCATGCCTCACAAGTTGAGGATTCGTTTAGTACAGGTTTATTAGAACATCCTCATTATACACGTCCAGCTGATTTTCGTGGTATGAAGGTACCGAATGTATTAATGTCAGGAAATCATAAAAATATTGATGAATGGCGACACAAAGAATCACTACGTCGTACGTACACGCGTAGACCAGATTTACTGGAAGAACGAGAATTATCTAAGCAAGAAGTGAAATGGCTAGAGCAGATTAAAGAAGACAAGTAAGGGCTAGATATATTTTCTATTGCAACAGTCCTAGCAATATGCTATTATAACACTTGTGCTACTGAAATCAGTGGCCGTATTAACGATGTTCCGCTGTAATTTATTAAGACTTTATAAGAGCATCTGTTTAAAGGAGAGAATTTAATATGCAACAATTAATCGCAGAAATTACTCAAGGCCAATTAAAAACTGACCTTCCTTCATTCCGTCCTGGAGACACTTTACGTGTACACGTAAAAGTAGTTGAGGGAACTCGTGAAAGAATTCAGCTTTTCGAAGGTGTTGTAATTAAACGTCGTGGTGGCGGAATCAGTGAAACATTCACAGTTCGTAAGATTTCTTACGGTGTAGGTGTTGAGCGTACATTCCCAGTTCACACGCCAAGAATCGCGAAACTTGAAGTACTTCGTCGTGGTAAAGTACGTCGTGCTAAGTTATACTACTTACGTAACCTTCGCGGTAAAAAAGCACGTATTAAAGAAATTCGATAAGACATGTATGGGAGCTTGTAAATGCACAAGCTCCCTTTTTCCAATCTATATAAAATTTTGATATAATACGAGCAGCTTACATAATCGTGGAGGGGAAATGCATGAAGAAAGAAAAGAGTTCACTTTGGGAATGGATCAAGGCAATTTTGATTGCTGTTGTATTAGCGGGTGTTATTAGACAGTTTTTCTTTGCGCCAATTCTCGTAGATGGAGTGTCGATGGCGTCTACTTTACATGATCGCGATCGAATGATTGTCAATAAAATTGGTTATCACATAGGAGATCCGAAACGATTTGATATTATCGTATTCCGAGCTACGGAAGATAAGGATTATATTAAGCGCATTATCGGTCTGCCAGGCGATGAAATAGAGTATCGTAATGATAAACTATATGTTAACGGAAAGGCTTATGAGGAGCCGTATTTAGACAAGCAGAAAAAACAAATTGCTGACGGACCGCTTACATATGATTTTACTCTTGAAGAAATGACAGGGAAGAAAACTGTTCCAGAGGGTCAATTATTTGTTTTAGGCGATAATCGTCGTTTTAGTAAAGATAGTCGCTCGATTGGTACAATTTCAATGGACCAAGTGATTGGAAAAGCAAATATACTATATTGGCCGTTAAAAGATGCTCGTATTGTGAAATAAAAGAAAAAGAAGGTGGCAACATGGTAATTCAATGGTTCCCGGGACATATGGCAAAGGCTAGACGCCAAGTAACAGAAAAATTAAAGTTAATTGATGTTGTAATTGAGCTTGTAGATGCTCGATTACCTTTATCTTCTCGAAATCCAATGATCGATGAGATCATTACACATAAACCGAGGCTTGTTGTTTTAAATAAAGCGGATATGGCAGATGATCGTTTAACAAAGCAATGGATCGCATATTTTAAAGAAAAAGACCAAATGGCAATTTCAATTAACGCACAAGCTGGACAAGGTATGAAGGAAATTGCAGCGGCTTGTAAAGTGTTGGTGAAAGAAAAATTTGATAAAATGGCTGCAAAAGGTATTAGACCGAGAGCGATTCGTGCATTAATTGTAGGTATACCGAATGTTGGTAAATCTACGTTAATTAATAAGTTAGCGAAGAAAAATATTGCTAAAACAGGAGATCGCCCTGGTGTGACAACGGCTCAACAATGGATTAAAGTTGGGAAGGAAATGGAACTGTTAGATACACCTGGTATTTTATGGCCTAAATTTGAAGATCAACTAGTGGGTCTTCGTTTAGCGACAACAGGCGCAATTAAAGATTCAATTTTAAATTTACAAGATGTTGCTGTTTACGCACTACGTTTTATGGAGAAACATTATCCAGAACGTCTGAAAGAGCGATATAATTTAAATGAAATTCCAGAAGATATTGTAGAGTTATTCGATGCAATTGGAAAAAATAGAGGCTGTTTAATGGGCGGCGGAATGATTGATTATGATAAAACATCTGAGCTTGTACTTCGTGAGCTTCGCGGTGGAAAACTTGGGAAAATGACGTTTGAAACACCGGAAGAGTTTGCAGAGCAGACAGAAGATGTAGAAAAAATAGAAGAAGTATAAGACGTGCGTTAGTGCGTCTTTTCTTTTTTGTATATAAAGGGAGTGGCATGAATGCAAAAAGTGACTATTCAAGAAGCGGAACGTTTACTGCATGAAATAATGAGTGAAGAAGATGATCGCTTTCAACTATTAATGAAAGACGAGCGAAAAGGGATACAAAAGCTCATTTTGAAGTGGCATAAACAAAAAGAGCTAGCGCAGAAAGAAAAAGAAAAGTTTTTCGAAATGTCTAGGTACGAGATTGCATTACGTGAAAAAGGGCTCACACTTATCGCGGGTATAGATGAAGTAGGGCGTGGGCCACTAGCTGGGCCTGTCGTGACGGCAGCTGTTGTCCTTCCGGAAGATTTTTATATTCCAGGGTTAAATGACTCGAAAAAACTGAGTGAGGCGAAGCGAGAGCGTTTTTATGATGAAATCAAAGCACAAGCAATTGCGATTGGAGTTGGAATCGTATCACCACAAATTATTGATGAGATAAATATTTATCAAGCGACGAAACAAGCGATGTTAGATGCTGTTGCGAATTTATCTTGTGCACCAGAATATTTATTAATTGATGCGATGAAACTTCCTACACCAATTCCGCAAACATCCATTATTAAAGGTGATGCGAAAAGTATTTCTATTTCAGCTGCATCCATTATTGCGAAGGTAACGAGAGATCGTATGATGAAAGAACTTGGAGAAAAGTATCCTGCATATGGATTTGAACAACATATGGGATATGGTACAAAACAACATTTAGAAGCGATTGAAGCGCATGGAGTATTAGAAGAACATCGGAAATCGTTCGCACCAATTAAAGATATGATTCAAAAATAAGCTGCGAATATGCAGCTTATTTTTTTATTTTGGTATATGAACATTACTATTTTCAAAAAAGAATAAAGCGATTTCAGTTTTCTGACACTTTATTGTAGACAGCGTGCCAATCATCTTATACAATGGCAATGTAATGTTTTTTAAACATTAAAAAACTTTTCGAGTAAAACAGGAAAACAGGGGAGGATGGGACCATGAATATCCATGAGTACCAAGGTAAGGCAGTCCTTAGAAGCTATGGGGTTAGCGTTCCGAACGGGAAGGTTGCATTTACAGTAGAAGAAGCTGTAGAAGCAGCGAAAGAATTAGGAACGGATGTATGTGTAGTAAAAGCACAAATTCACGCTGGTGGACGCGGCAAAGCTGGCGGAGTAAAAGTTGCAAAAAATTTAGATGAAGTTCGTACATATGCAGAGAGCATTTTAGGAACTACACTTGTGACACATCAAACAGGTCCTGAAGGTAAGGAAGTAAAACGCTTACTTATCGAAGAAGGTTGCGATATTAAAAAAGAATATTATGTTGGTCTAGTTTTAGATCGTGCAACTTCTCAAGTTGTTTTAATGGCATCTGAAGAAGGTGGAACAGAAATTGAAGAAGTAGCAGAACAAACACCTGAAAAAATCTTTAAAGAATATATTGATCCAGCAGTAGGCTTACAAGGCTTCCAAGCGCGCCGAATCGCATTTAACATCAATATTCCAAAAGAGCTTGTAGGACAAGCTGTGAAGTTTATGATGGGCTTATACCGTGCGTTTATCGAAAAAGATTGCTCTATCGCGGAGATTAATCCACTTGTTACAACAGGTGACGGTAAAGTTATGGCATTAGATGCGAAATTAAACTTTGATTCTAATGCTTTATATCGCAATAAAGACATTTTAGAACTTCGTGATCTTGATGAAGAAGATTCAAAAGAAATTGAAGCTTCTAAATATGACTTAAACTACATTCCTTTAGATGGAAATATCGGTTGTATGGTTAATGGTGCAGGTTTAGCGATGGCTACAATGGATATCATTAAACATTACCATGGCGATCCAGCCAACTTCTTAGATGTTGGTGGCGGTGCAACAGCTGAAAAAGTTACAGAAGCATTCAAAATTATCCTTTCTGACAAAAATGTAAAAGGTATCTTCGTTAACATTTTTGGTGGCATTATGAAGTGTGATGTTATCGCAGAAGGTGTTATTGAAGCGACGAAACAAGTAGGTCTTGAATTGCCTTTAGTTGTACGTCTTGAAGGTACAAACGTAGAGTTAGGTAAGAAGATTTTAAATGAGTCTGGCTTAAATATTGTTGCAGCAGAATCTATGGCAGACGGTGCACAAAAAATTGTTTCACTAGTGGGCTAATAGAAAGCGGGGGAGAAAAATGAGCGTATTAGTTAATAAAGATACAAAAGTTATTGTTCAAGGTATTACAGGTTCTCAAGGATTATTCCACACAAAACAAATGATTGAATACGGTACGAAAATTGTCGGTGGTGTAACGCCAGGTAAAGGTGGCACTGATATTGAAGGTGTACCAGTATTTGATACTGTAGAAGATGCAGTGAAAGCAACAGGCGCAAATGCTTCAGTTGTATACGTTCCACCCGCTTTTGCGGCTGATGCAATTATGGAAGCAGTTGATGCAGAAATCGATTTAGTAGTATGTATTACTGAAGGAATTCCTGTATTAGATATGGTAAACGTAAAGAGATATATGGCAGGTAAACATACACGTTTACTTGGACCAAACTGTCCTGGTGTTATTACGCCTGATGAATGCAAAATTGGTATTATGCCAGGTTACATTCATAAAAAAGGCCATGTAGGTATCGTATCTCGCTCTGGTACATTAACGTATGAGGCTGTACACCAGTTAACACAAGAAGGTATTGGTCAATCTACTGCTGTAGGTATCGGTGGGGACCCAGTTAACGGTACGGACTTTATTGATGCGTTAAAAGCATTTAATGAAGATGAAGAAACGCATGCTGTAATTATGATTGGTGAAATCGGTGGTACAGCGGAAGAAGAGGCAGCTGAATGGGTGAAAGCTAATATGACAAAACCTGTTGTAGGCTTCATTGGTGGCCAAACAGCGCCTGCAGGCAAACGTATGGGCCATGCTGGTGCAATCATTTCTGGTGGTAAAGGAACTGCTGCTGAAAAGATTAAAACGATGGAAGCTTGTGGTATTAAAGTAGCGGAAACTCCAGCGGTTATGGGTGAAACGCTAATCTCTGTCTTAAAAGAAAAAGGTCTATTTGAGACTTGTAAAAACTACTAATCTGTTGAAAGACACCTTCTTGCTTGAAGGTGTCTTTTTACGTAATTCTTGTTTACATAATAAAAATTATGGGTAAGGAGAATTAAGATGAAAAGAGAACGATTATTACATCTTCATTATTTTTTAGCAGATCATTGGAAGGCGATGGAAAGACTACTATATCTCGATCCTGAATTGAAGGGAATATACACTTTTAATGCAACACAAATGGAATACTACACTGGAATATCCTCGAAAAAATCTTCAGAATTAGTACGTTTTCTTCAAAGTTCAAATCTCTCGCAATATATATCTTATTTAGAGAAAAATCGAATCTTTTATATGACTATCTGTGATGAAGATTATCCACAATTATTACGTGAAATACAAGATCCGCCCTTTGTGTTATATGGGAAAGGTGAGAAGGATTTTCTCAATAAGGCGAATAAATTAGCGGTTATTGGAACGAGAGAACCGACTTTATATGGGCATGAGAGTTTACAATTTATTTTACATCCATTATTAGAAAGAGAATGGCTTATTGTCAGTGGGTTTGCAAGAGGGATAGATACAATGGCTCATGAAATTACAGTAAGACGGCATTGTCCGACTATTGCAATACTAGGACATGGATTATCGTATATGTATCCAAAAGAGAATAGACATTTATATGAAACATGGAATGAATATATATTGTTATTAACAGAGTATCCGCCGCACTATGCACCGAAAAAATGGTATTTTCCAAAAAGGAACCGAATCATTAGTGGTATAAGTAAGGGTGTTTTAGTTGTAGAAGCGAAATCAAGAAGTGGAACACTTATTACTGCGGACCTTGCTTTAGAGCAAAATAGAGAGGTATTTGCACTTCCTGGACCTATATTTATAGATAGTGCATCAGGAACGAATCATCTAATTCAACAAGGAGCAAAACTAGTAAGAAATGCAGAAGATATCTTGGAAGAGATTTTAAATTAACCTTATATTTTCATGTTTTTATTAAACAATTATTGACAAATGGTAGAAAGGCACTGTATGGTATATTCATTCTTGATTGACAAAAACAAGAGAAATCAATAAGATTGATGAAGACTTGAATCCACCTCTTAAGGAGGCACTAGCATGTCAGATTACCTCGTAATCGTGGAGTCGCCTTCTAAGGCGAAGACCATTGAGAAATATTTAGGGAAAAAATACAAAGTTGTCGCGTCTATGGGACACGTTCGCGATTTACCTAAAAGCCAAATGGGGATAGAAGTAAAGAACAACTTCACCCCGAAGTATATTACCATTCGTGGTAAAGGTCCCGTCTTAAAAGATTTAAAATCAGCGGCAAAAAAAGCAAAGAAAGTCTATCTCGCGGCCGATCCAGACCGCGAAGGGGAAGCAATTGCTTGGCATTTAGCCAATACGTTAAATGTGGACGTTGAATCAGATTGCCGAGTTGTGTTTAATGAGATTACAAAAGATGCAATAAAAGAATCATTTAAACATCCTCGTGCGATTAATATGGATTTAGTAGATGCACAACAAGCAAGACGTATACTAGATCGTCTTGTGGGTTACAATATTAGTCCTTTATTATGGAAGAAAGTAAAAAAAGGATTAAGTGCAGGACGCGTACAATCTGTAGCAGTTCGTTTAATTATCGAACGTGAAAAAGAAATTCAAATCTTTGAGCCTGAAGAATTCTGGACAATCAAGACAGAATTTGTGAAGGGGAAAGACACATTTGAAGCAAGTTTTTACGGTGTAGATGGTGAAAAAGTTCAATTAACGAATGAAACGCAAGTGAATGAAATAATTGAACAGATGAAAGATAATGCGTTTTCAGTTGAAAATGTAACACGAAAAGAGCGAAAACGTAATCCTGCATTACCGTTTACAACATCTTCCTTGCAACAAGAGGCAGCTCGTAAGTTAAACATGCGAGCAAAGAAAACAATGATGCTCGCGCAGCAATTGTATGAAGGGATAGATCTTGGCAAGCAAGGAACTGTAGGTCTTATTACGTATATGAGAACTGACTCAACACGTATCTCAGAAACAGCTCAAACAGAGGCGCGTACTTACATTACTGAGGCGTTTGGTGCGGAATACATAGGAACAGAAAAGAAGAAAGAAACGAAAAAGTCGAACGCACAAGATGCGCATGAGGCAATTCGTCCTACTTCGGTAATGAGAAGGCCAGAGGAACTAAAGAGTTTCTTAAGTCGTGATCAACTTCGGTTGTATAAACTGATTTGGGAGCGATTTGTTGCAAGTCAAATGGCGTCTGCTATAATGGATACTGTGACAGCTAGACTCATTAATAACAATGTTCAGTTCCGTGCAAGTGGATCGGTTGTAAAGTTTCCAGGATTTATGAAAGTGTATGTAGAGTCGAAAGATGACGGGGCTGAAGAAAAGGATAAAATGTTGCCACCTTTAGAAGTAGGGGAAACGGTATTTTCGAAGGATTTAGAACCGAAGCAACACTTTACACAACCTCCGCCGCGCTATACAGAGGCTCGTCTAGTAAGAACACTTGAAGAGCTTGGAATTGGAAGACCGTCGACTTACGTACCGACACTTGAAACGATTCAAAAACGTGGATACGTAGGTTTGGATAATAAACGCTTTGTTCCAACTGAACTTGGTGAAATAGTAATTGAACTTATTTTAGAGTTTTTCCCAGAAATTATTAACATTGAATTTACTGCTAACATGGAGCAAAGTCTTGATGAAGTAGAAGAAGGAAATGCGAATTGGGTAAAAATTGTTGATGATTTCTACGTAGGCTTTGAACCGCGTTTAGAAAAAGCGGAAAAAGAAATGCGTGAAGTGGAAATTAAAGATGAACCAGCTGGGGAAGACTGTGAATTGTGTGATCACCCAATGGTCTTTAAAATGGGTAAATACGGGAAATTTATGGCTTGTTCGAATTTCCCAGATTGTCGTAATACAAAACCGATTGTGAAAGAAATCGGTGTTACTTGTCCGAAGTGTGATAAAGGTCAAATTATTGAACGCCGTAGTAATAAAAAGAAACGTCTTTTCTATGGATGCGGTACGTATCCAGAGTGTGACTTTGTATCTTGGGATAAACCAATTGGTCGTAAATGTCCGAAGTGCGAAGGTATGCTTGTAGAGAAGAAGTTGAAAAAAGGCGTGCAAGTACAATGTATTTCGTGTGATTATGAAGAACAACAACAAATGTGAGCGTAACTGCTCACATTTTTTTCGGGAAGAAAAGGAAAGGTGATTAATATGACAACACAAGTAGTAAACGTCATTGGCGCAGGTCTTGCAGGAAGTGAAGCAGCTTACCAAATTGCAAAACGTGGTGTCCAAGTAAAATTATATGAAATGAGACCAGTAAGGCAAACACCAGCTCATCACACAGATAAATTTGCAGAGTTAGTATGCAGTAACTCGCTTCGCGCAAACACATTAACAAACGCTGTTGGTGTTATTAAAGAAGAAATGCGTCTAATGGACTCTGTTATTATTCGTGCAGCTGATGAGTGCTCTGTACCAGCAGGAGGGGCTTTAGCTGTAGATCGTCATGAATTTGCGGCAAAGGTAACGGAGTATGTGAAAAACCATCCGAACGTAACTGTGATGAATGAAGAAATTACTGAAATTCCAGAAGGGCCTACTGTTATCGCGACAGGTCCACTTACGTCTCCTGATCTTGCTGCACAATTAAAAGAATTAACAGGTGAAGATTATTTTTATTTCTATGATGCTGCAGCACCGATTGTTGAGAAAGACAGCATTGATATGAATAAAGTATATTTAAAATCTCGTTACGATAAAGGTGAAGCTGCATATTTAAACTGCCCAATGACGGAAGAGGAATTTGACCGTTTTTACGAGGCTTTAATTGCTGCTGAAACAGTACCTTTAAAAGAATTTGAAAAAGAAATTTTCTTTGAAGGTTGTATGCCAGTAGAAGTTATGGCAAGTAGAGGAAGACAGACACTAGTATTTGGACCGATGAAACCTGTTGGATTAGAAGATCCGAAAACAGGGAAAACGCCATATGCTGTTGTTCAGTTACGTCAAGATGATGCAGCAGGAACGTTATACAATATCGTAGGTTTCCAAACGCATTTAAAGTGGGGACCACAAAAAGAAGTGTTACAGTTGATTCCAGGACTGGAAAACGCAGAGATTGTACGTTATGGTGTAATGCATCGTAATACGTTTATTAATTCACCTAACTTGCTTCGTCCAACATATCAATATAAACAACGTGATGATTTATTCTTCGCTGGCCAAATGACTGGAGTAGAGGGATATGTTGAATCGGCAGCATCAGGGTTACTAGCAGGTATTAACGCTGCTCGACTTGTGAAAGGTGAAGAGCCAGTTGTATTACCATCTGTAACTGCAATGGGAAGTATGGCGAATTATATTACTGCGACAAATGCGAAAAACTTCCAACCAATGAATGCAAACTTCGGTCTGTTTGCACCATTAGAGAAGAAAATCAAGAAAAAAGCAGAACGAAATGAAGCCTATGCAACACGCGCTTTAGAAACAATTCAAAATTTTGTAAATATTTAGTTAAATTTCTTGCAAAGGCTACTAAGTTGTGATACGATTTAGTAGCCTTTATTGAGGTGAATTGTGTGAATGTGAAGAAATTGTTACAATTATTCGTTGGATATTTACAAATTGAAAGAAATTATTCAAAATATACAATTGCAAGTTATCAAAATGATTTAGAACATTTTGTGCAATTTATGGAGCGAGAAGGCATATCCTCTTTTTTAGATGTTACATACGCGGATGTTCGTTTGTACTTAACGACGTTGCACGATGAAAAGTTAGCCCGTAAATCTGTCGCAAGAAAAGTATCAAGTTTACGAAGTTTATATCGTTTTTTGATGCGTGAAGGTTATCGGAAAGATAATCCGTTTGCACTTGCGTCACTCCCCAAAAAAGAATTGTCAATCCCAAAGTTTTTATATGCTGAAGAATTAGAGGAATTATTTGAAGTTTCTGATACGGAAACACCGCTAGGTCAAAGGAATCAAGCTTTATTAGAATTGATGTATGCGACTGGAATCCGTGTGAGTGAATGTGTCAATTTACAACTTACCGATATTGACTTCGCGGTGGGAACAATTTTAGTAATGGGAAAAGGAAAAAAACAAAGGTATATTCCGTTCGGAAGCTATGCGCAAGATGCTTTAATTACTTATATAGAGAACGGGAGAAAACAGTTAGCTCACAAAACTGAAGAACACTCTCATATGGTATTTTTAAATGCGAAAGGCACGCCGCTAACAAGTCGAGGGGTACGCTATGTATTAAACGAACTCATTAAGAAAGCTTCGCTGACAATGCGGATAAGTCCCCATATGTTAAGGCATACATTTGCTACACACATGTTAGATGAAGGGGCAGATTTACGTACAGTACAGGAGCTACTCGGTCATGAGAATTTGTCGACGACACAAATTTATACGCATGTCTCTAAAGAAAGATTGCGTTCGGTCTACATGAAGCATCACCCACGGGCATAAATTGCTTTTAAAGCTATAAAAACATATAAAGGAGTTTTTTCTATGGGAAATTTCCACGCTACAACGATATTTGCAGTTCATCATAATGGAGAATGTGCAATGGCTGGAGATGGCCAGGTGACGATGGGAAATGCAGTTGTAATGAAACATACAGCTCGTAAAGTCCGTAAACTTTTCCAAGGAAAAGTTTTAGCTGGTTTTGCAGGTTCCGTTGCTGACGCATTTACTCTTTTTGAAATGTTTGAAGGGAAATTAGAAGAGTACAATGGAAACTTGCAGCGTGCTGCAGTTGAGATGGCAAAACAATGGCGTGGCGACAAAATGTTACGTCAACTAGAAGCGATGCTCATTGTCATGGATAAAACAACTATGCTTCTTGTTTCAGGTACAGGAGAAGTAATCGAACCGGATGATGGTATTTTAGCGATTGGATCTGGTGGGAATTATGCGCTTTCTGCAGGTCGTGCTTTAAAGCAATATGCAAGTGAACATTTAACAGCGAAGCAAATTGCGAAAGCGAGTTTAGACATTGCTGGCGATATTTGTGTTTATACAAACCACAATATAATTGTGGAAGAATTGTAGAATCGTAAGGGAGGCATTTTATATGCATTTACATTTTACTCCGCGTCAAATTGTGGAAAAATTAGATCAATACATTATCGGTCAAAAAGATGCGAAGAAAGCGGTTGCTGTAGCTTTAAGAAATCGATATCGTCGAAGTAAATTAGCTGAAAATCTACGTGATGAAATTGCGCCTAAAAATATTTTAATGATTGGACCAACAGGTGTTGGTAAAACAGAGGTAGCACGACGAATGGCGAAACTCGTTGGAGCACCTTTTATTAAGGTTGAAGCTACCAAATTTACAGAAGTTGGATATGTAGGTAGAGATGTAGAATCGATGGTACGTGACCTTGTGGAAACGTCAGTTCGTATCGTGAAAGAAGAAATGGTAATTAAAGTACAAGACAAAGCGGAAGAACAAGCGAATCAACGTCTTGTGGAAATTTTAGTGCCGAGTCCGGAGAAACAATCTGGATTTAAAAACCCATTAGAAATGCTATTTGGCGGTGCTCAAAATTCGAATCAAACATCTGACGCACAGGAAGATGTTGAAATCGAAAAGAAACGTCAAGATGTGGAAAGAAAGCTTGCTGCAGGACTTCTTGAAGATGAAATTGTATCGATTGAAGTGACTGAGCAACAGTCTTCTATGTTCGATATGCTACAAGGAACTGGTATGGAACAAATGGGAATGAATTTCCAAGATGCGTTAGGAAGTTTTATGCCGAAAAAAACAAAAAAACGTAAACTTTCTGTGAAAGAAGCAAGAAAACTCTTGACAAATGAGGAAGCACAGCGCTTAATTGATATGGATGAAGTTACACAAGAGGCTGTTTATCGTGCTGAACAGCTCGGGATTATTTTTATCGATGAAATTGACAAAATTGCTGGTAAGCAGTCGAATAGCGTAGATGTATCACGTGAAGGTGTGCAACGTGACATTCTGCCGATTGTAGAAGGATCGAATGTTGCGACAAAATACGGATCAGTAAAAACGGATTATATTTTATTCGTTGCAGCTGGAGCGTTTCATATGTCTAAACCGTCGGATTTAATTCCGGAACTGCAAGGGAGATTTCCGATTCGGGTAGAATTAACAAAATTATCTACAGATGATTTTGTTAAAATATTAATCGAGCCTGACAATGCGTTAATTAAACAATATATGGCTTTATTAGCGACTGAAGGTATAGAAATTGAATTTTCAGACGAAGCTATTCGTAAGATTGCTGAGATTGCTTATCAAGTTAATCAGGATACAGATAATATTGGAGCAAGAAGACTTCATACGATTATGGAGAAACTCCTTGAAGATTTATCGTTTGAAGCATCTGAAATTACGTTAGAGAAAATAACGATAACACCTCAGTACGTTGAGGAGAAATTAGCAACGATTGCTAAAAATAAAGATGTGAGCCAGTTTATTTTGTAATAGTGTCATCAGGTGACTCGCCCTAGTTTCCAAGTGATGAAAAAATATGTGAGTAATATGTAGGAGGAACTTTTGAAATGGAATTATTAGCAAAAACAAGAAAATTAAATGCGTTATTACAGAGCGCAGCAGGAAAGCCTGTAAACTTTAGAGAAATGTCTGACACAATGTGTGAAGTAATCGAAGCGAACGTATTCGTAGTAAGTCGTCGTGGTAAATTACTAGGTTATGCAATTCACCAACAAATTGAGAATGAGCGTATGAAACAAATGCTTGCAGAGCGTCAATTCCCGGAAGAATACACGCAAAGCTTATTCAACATTACAGAAACATCTTCAAACTTAGATGTAAACAGTGCTTACACAGCGTTCCCAGTAGAAAATAGAGAATTATTCGGTCAAGGTTTAACTACAATCGTACCAATCGTTGGTGGCGGTGAGCGTCTAGGTACATTAGTGTTAGCTCGTCTTGGTCAAGAGTTCTTAGACGATGATTTAATCCTTGCTGAATACAGTTCAACTGTAGTAGGTATGGAAATCTTACGTGAAAAAGCGGAAGAAATCGAAGAGGAAGCACGTAGTAAAGCTGTTGTTCAAATGGCGATTAGCTCATTATCTTACAGTGAGTTAGAAGCAATTGAGCATATCTTCGAAGAATTAAATGGAACAGAAGGTTTACTAGTTGCAAGTAAAATTGCTGATCGCGTAGGAATTACTCGTTCTGTAATCGTAAATGCACTACGTAAATTAGAAAGTGCTGGTGTTATTGAGTCTCGCTCTTTAGGTATGAAAGGAACATACATTAAAGTGCTAAACGACAAGTTTCTACAGGAACTTGCTAAATTAAAAACAAACTAATTTATAAAACTCTTCTCATTTTTTGAGGAGAGTTTTTTGTGTATAAAAGATTGATGTTGTTTGCAAATAGCGTCATAATCATGTTTTTCTGAAAAGCTATGAATTGAATTTCATTTTTTCGCTTAAAAGAAATGCAGGTTGGTAATACTAGAATTCGAGTGTGAACAAAGAAAGTTTTACATTGTTCGCATTTTCGACTTGATTGTAATATTTCAGTATGATATAGTAAGCAGTGGTGTCAGTACAAAGTACACACGTTTACTGATTTAAGTGTTGGTGCTACGTTTGTAGTTTCGCTTAGAGATGAAGTAAACGGAGGATATCAAAAACCATTTAGGAGGAACTATATTATGTCAGTAATTTCTATGAAGCAATTGCTTGAAGCTGGTGTTCATTTCGGACATCAAACTCGTCGTTGGAACCCAAAAATGAAGCGTTACATTTTCACAGAGCGTAACGGTATCTACATCATCGACTTACAAAAAACTGTGAAAAAAGTTGAGGAAGCTTACAGAACGATGCGCGACATCGCTGCTGAAGGTGGAGACATCTTATTCGTAGGTACTAAAAAACAAGCACAAGAAGCTATTAAAGAAGAAGCAACTCGTGCTGGTATGTACTTCGTTAACCAACGTTGGTTAGGTGGAACTTTAACAAACTTCCAAACAATCCAAAAACGTATCAAGCGTCTTAAAGACATCGAAAGAATGCAAGAAGATGGTACTTTCGAAGTACTTCCTAAGAAAGAAGTTGTTCAACTTAAAAAAGAGTTAGAGCGTCTTGAGAAATTCTTAGGCGGTATTAAAGATATGAAAGGTCTTCCAAGTGCATTATTCGTAGTAGACCCTCGTAAAGAGCGTATTGCAGTTGCTGAAGCACGCAAATTACACATTCCAATCATCGGTATCGTTGATACAAACTGTGATCCAGACGAAATCGATCACGTTATCCCAGCAAACGATGATGCAATTCGTGCTGTAAAACTTCTTACATCTAAAATGGCAGACGCGATCCTTGAAGCAAAACAAGGTGAAGAAACTGTTACTGCGTAACAAAGTTGGAAAGGTGATAAGGGGTTCGGCCTTTTATCACCTTTTTTAAGGTATAAACACCTTTATAAAAGGTATAAATACATATTTTAGGAGGATGAATAGTATGGCAATCACTGCACAAATGGTAAAAGAATTACGTGAAAAAACTGGCGCAGGTATGATGGACTGCAAAAAAGCTTTAACAGAAACTAATGGCGACATGGAGAAGGCAATTGACTTCTTACGTGAAAAAGGTATCGCGAAAGCTGCTAAAAAAGCAGACCGCATCGCTGCTGAAGGTTTAACTTTCATCGAAACAAACGGTAATGAAGCTTTAATCTTAGAATTAAACTCTGAAACTGATTTCGTTGCGAAAAACGAAGGTTTCCAAGCGTTAATTAAAGAATTAGCTGCTCACTTATTAGCTAACAAACCAGCTAACATTGAAGAAGCTATGGCTCAAACAATCGAAGGCGGCAAAACAGTAGAAGAGCACATCAACGAAGCAATCGCTAAAATTGGTGAAAAACTTACACTTCGTCGTTTCGAAATCGTATCAAAAACTGATGCTGATGCATTCGGCGCTTACCTACACATGGGTGGACGTATTGGTGTATTAACAGTTCTTGAAGGTTCTACTGACGAAGCTGCTGCTAAAGATGTAGCAATGCACATCGCAGCAGTTAACCCTAAATACATCGACCGCGATGCTGTAACAGCTGAAGAAGTTGAGCATGAGCGTCAAGTATTAACACAACAAGCTTTAAACGAAGGCAAGCCTGAAAAAATCGTTGCAAAAATGGTTGAAGGCCGTCTAGGCAAATTCTTCGAAGAAATTTGCTTACTTGACCAAGCATTCGTTAAAAACCCTGATATGAAAGTTCGTCAATTCGTTGAGTCTAAAGGTGGAACATTAAAAGGATTCGTTCGCTACGCTGTTGGTGAAGGTATCGAAAAACGCGAAGACAACTTTGCTGAAGAAGTAATGAACCAAGTAAAAGGTAGTAACTAATAAAGATTAGGGAACACATTGTGTTCCCTTTTTTAAAATAAAGATGTAAGCAATTGGAGGTTCATTATGAGTAAACCGAAATATAATCGTGTCGTATTAAAGCTAAGCGGAGAAGCGTTAGCTGGCGAACAAGGATTTGGAATTAACCCATCTGTAATTAAATCAGTTGCGGAACAAGTGAAAGAAATTGCAGAACTTGATGTAGAAGTTGCTGTTGTTGTTGGTGGCGGAAACATTTGGCGCGGAAAAATTGGAAGTGAAATGGGAATGGATCGTGCTGGAGCAGATTACATGGGTATGTTAGCAACAGTTATGAACTCATTAGCTCTTCAAGATAGCCTAGAGAACATTGGAATTCAAACTCGTGTTCAAACTTCAATTGAAATGCGTCAAGTAGCAGAGCCTTACATTCGTCGTAAAGCAGTTCGTCATCTAGAGAAAAAACGTGTTGTAATCTTTGCAGCAGGTACAGGTAACCCGTATTTCTCTACAGATACAACGGCAGCACTACGTGCAGCGGAAATCGAAGCAGACGTTATCTTAATGGCGAAAAACAATGTAGATGGCGTATATAATGCAGATCCATCTCTTGACCCAACAGCTACGAAATACGAAACACTTACTTACTTAGATGTATTAAAAGAAGGTTTAGGTGTAATGGATTCAACAGCTTCTTCTTTATGTATGGACAATGATATTCCATTAATTGTATTCTCTGTTATGGAAAAAGGTAACATTAAACGTGCCGTTTTAGGCGAAAATATCGGAACAGTTGTAAGGGGGAAATAAAGATGGGACAACAAGTATTGAAGTCTTCAAATGAAAAAATGGAAAAAGCAGTTGCTGCTTACTCTCGTGAATTGGCAACAGTTCGCGCAGGTCGTGCAAGCTCGTCTGTATTAGATAAGGTACAAGTTGATTACTATGGTGCACCAACACCTGTTGTGCAATTAGCGAACATTACAGTTCCAGAAGCACGTTTACTTGTAATTCAACCTTATGATAAAACTTCTATCGGTGATATCGAAAAAGCAATTTTAAAAGCAGATTTAGGCTTAAACCCTTCTAATGATGGAACTGTAATTCGTATTGCATTCCCTGCATTAACAGAAGAGCGTCGTCGTGATCTTGTTAAAGTTGTGAAAAAATATGCTGAAGAAGCGAAAGTTGCTGTTCGTAACGTACGTCGTGACGGTAACGATGATCTTAAGAAGCTTGAAAAAGCTGGCGAGATTACAGAAGATGATTTAAGAGGATATACTGAAGATATCCAAAAAGAAACAGATAAATATATTGCAAAAGTTGACGAAATCGCAAAAAACAAAGAAAAAGAAATCATGGAAGTGTAATAGCGATACCTTCGCAAATATGACCCTCTTCTTAAGGGGGTCTTTTTACACTTTTAGGCATATGTCTGCTTGCTGGAGGGTATGAATGATGTTTAAAAACTTTCCTTTTTTTAAAAGTAAAAAGGACGCATCGTTTGATCATCTCGTTGAAAAAGTGAAAAAAGGATACATCCCAGAACATATTGCCATCATTATGGATGGTAATGGTAGATGGGCAAAGAGGAGAGCGATGCCTCGTATTGCGGGACATCATGAGGGCATGCAAGTTGTAAAGAAAATCACAAAATTTGCAAGCAAACTTAATGTGAAAGTATTAACTCTTTATGCTTTTTCGACTGAGAACTGGAAAAGACCGAAAAAGGAAGTTGACTATTTAATGAGGCTTCCAGAAGAATTTCTAGGTACATTTTTACCAGAATTGATTGAAGAGAACGTACAAGTCCGAGTAATAGGACAACAAGATCGTCTTCCTACGCATACACGCAGAGCGATGGAAAAGGCCATGGAAGATACGAAAGAGAATACGGGATTAATTCTTAATTTCGCGTTAAACTATGGAAGTCGAGATGAAATCGTTTCTGCTGTGCAACATATGGTGAAAGATAGTGAGGAAGGAAAAATTCGTGTTGAAGATGTAAGTGAAGAAATGCTTTCTTCCTATTTAATGACGAGTTCTTTACCTGACCCAGAGTTGTTAATCCGTACGAGCGGAGAGCTACGTATTAGTAATTTCATGTTATGGCAAATTGCATATTCGGAATTTTGGTTTACAGATGTGTATTGGCCAGATTTTACCGAGGAACATTTGCTAAATGCGATTACAGACTTTCAGCATAGAGGGCGCAGATTCGGAGGCGTGTAGAAAGAGAGGGTTTGGTAGTGAAACAGAGAATTATTACTGGAGTGGTTGCTGCCGCGCTATTCATTCCCATCGTAATTTACGGTGGCGTGCCTTTTACGGTTTTAGTGTATGCACTTGCTTCTATAGGTTTATATGAATTAATTCGTATGAATAAGCTTACGCTTATTTCAGTACCAACAGTTTTAGCTGCAGTATTATTATGGATTATTTTAATTCCAAGTAGTGCATCAGAACTGTTTACGCAGATTGGATTAGGTAAATTAGAAATCACATTTGTGATTGTTTTATTACTTTTATCATATACAGTCCTTTCTAAGAATACATTTACTTTTGACAATGCTTCATTTTTACTAATGGCAACAGCATATGTTGGAATGGGATTCCTATATTTGAATGAAACGAGAATATTAGGAATTAAATATGTGTTTTGTGCATTATTTGTTATATGGGCTACTGATTCAGGCGCATATTTTGTAGGAAAAGCATTAGGAAAAAGAAAATTATGGCCAGAAATTAGTCCTAATAAAACGATTGAAGGTTCATTAGGCGGCATCGTTTGTGGAATTGTTGTGGCAGTTGTTTATAATATGTTCTTCCCAGTTGAGGCTAATGTAGGGATTTTAATTGTGTTGACAATTATCATTTCTATTTTTGGACAAATTGGCGATTTAGTACAATCTGCATTTAAACGTCATTATGGCGTAAAGGATTCAGGTACGATTTTACCTGGGCATGGTGGTATATTAGATCGAACAGATAGTTGGTTATTTGTTTTACCAATTCTCTACTTCTTATTACAATATAATTAATAAATGAACGAGGGGTTGGAGTCATGAAAAACATTAGTTTATTAGGTGCAAGCGGATCAATTGGTACACAAACTTTAGATGTATTGCGCTCGCACCCAGACCAATTCCGTCTCGTTGCTTTTTCTGTAGGGAAAAATATTGACTACGCAGTAAAGGTAATTCAAGAATTTTCTCCGCAAATCGTCTCTGTGCAAAGAGAGGAAGATGTTTTAAAATTACAAGCTGTTTCTGGTAATACAAAAGTTGTATATGGTAGTGAAGGGCTTTTAGAAGTAGCATTACATCCAGATGCGGAGATTGTAGTAAATGCTGTTGTAGGTAGCGTAGGGTTGTTACCAACACTTCGTGCAATTGAGGCGAAAAAAACAATTGGAATTGCAAATAAAGAAACGTTAGTAACTGCAGGGCATCTTGTAATGGAAGCAGCGCGAAAACATAATGTTTCGTTACTTCCAGTAGATAGTGAACATTCAGCTATTTTTCAATGTTTGAATGGTGAAAATGAAAAAAGAATTTCTCGACTAGTTATTACGGCTTCTGGTGGAAGTTTCCGTGATAAAACGAGAGATGAATTGCATCATGTGACCGTAGAAGATGCGCTTCGACATCCAAACTGGTCAATGGGTTCGAAAATTACAATTGATTCTGCTACAATGATGAATAAGGGGCTAGAAGTAATTGAAGCACATTGGCTTTTTGGTATCCCTTATGAGCAAATCGATGTTGTTTTACATAAAGAAAGTATTATCCATTCTATGGTTGAATTTGAAGATCGTAGTGTAATGGCACAGCTTGGCTCACCTGATATGCGAGTACCAATTCAATACGCACTTACATATCCTGATCGATTGCCTCTTTCAGACACAAAACAGTTAAACTTATGGGAAATAGGAACGTTGCATTTTGAGAAAATGAACCAAGAACGATTCCGTTGCCTACGTTTTGCGTATGAAGCTGGAAAAGCAGGTGGAAGTATGCCAGCTGTAATGAATGCAGCGAATGAAGTAGCTGTTGAAGCTTTTTTACAAAAGAGAATTGGTTTCTTAACAGTGGAAGACCTCATTGAAAAAGCAATGAACCATCACAATGTCATTGCACGTCCGAGCTTAGAGGAAATTCTGGAAATTGATGCGGCCACAAGACGGTTTGTGATGGAACAAATTTAGCAAAGGTGGTTATGGAATTGAATACAGCGATTGCCTTTATATTAATTTTCGGTGCACTCGTATTTTTCCATGAGCTAGGGCATCTATATTTCGCAAAAAGAGCAGGTATTTTATGCCGTGAGTTTGCGATTGGTTTTGGTCCGAAAATATTCTCATTTGAAAAGAATGAAACGGTGTATACGATTCGATTACTGCCCCTTGGTGGCTATGTAAGAATGGCTGGCGAGGATGCAGACACAGTTGAGTTAAAGCCTGGTAAAAAGGTTGGCCTTGTATTAAATGAAAAAGACGAAGTTGCGAAATTAGTTTTTGATGGATATGAAAAGTATCCAAATGTTCGTGTCATTGAAGTCGAACAAGCTGATTTAGAGCATAATTTAACAATTTCGGGCTATGAAGAGTACGAGGAAGATCTTCAAACATTCCGAGTGAATGAAAAGGCTCGTATCATTACTGCTGGTGAAGAAATTCAAATTGCTCCGTATAATAGGCAGTTCGGCTCCAAGAAATTGGGTCAACGTGCTTTAACAATCTTTGCGGGTCCTGCGATGAACTTCATTTTAGCATTTGTTATTTTTGTGATTCTTGGATTTGTACAAGGTGTTCCCGTTGACAAGCCAATGGTCGGAAAAGTGATGGAGAAAAGTGCAGCACAGCAAGCTGGATTAAAAGAAAATGATACAATTCAAGCAATCGATGGGAAAAACACAAGTACATGGAAAGATGTTGTTTCTATTGTACGTGAAAACCCAAATAAAGAAATTACGTTACAAGTAAAGCGTGATAGTGAACAGTTTAATGTGAAAGTAACGCCAACGCTCGATAAAGAAGGTAAAGAAGAAGTTGGTAGAATTGGTGTTTACTCTCCAGTAGAGAAAACAGTAATGGGTTCTATTAAATCAGGTTTTGAACAAACATACCAATGGACGAAACTAATTTTTGAGTCTCTTGTGAAATTAGTAACTGGTCAATTCTCTATTAATGAGTTGTCAGGTCCAGTAGGAATTTATAATCTAACAGATCAAGTTGTAGATTATGGATTTACACGTGTATTAAGTTTAGCAGCAGTTTTAAGTATTAACCTTGGTTTATTTAATTTACTACCAGTCCCTGCTTTAGACGGTGGACGTTTGTTCTTCTTCTTAATTGAAGCGTTACGAGGGAAACCAATTGACCGCCAAAAAGAAGGCATGGTTCACTTTATTGGTTTTGCATTATTAATGTTACTAATGTTAGTTGTAACTTGGAATGACATTCGTAAGTTTTTCTTGTAAAATAAAGTGAAACTTATAATGAAATAGAGATCGTAGAATAAAATCCCTCACCTAACTCGAGGTGAGGGGTTTTACTGCGTATAAGAGTAAAATGAAGAGGTGCGAATAAATGAAACAAAGTATGGTATTCAGTCCTACATTACGTGAAGTTCCAGCTGATGCGGAGATTAAGAGTCATCAGTTATTACTTCGTGCAGGTTTTATGCGTCAAAATGCTTCTGGTATTTATAGTTTTCTACCATTTGGTTTAAAAGTATTACACAAAGTAGAACGTATCGTTCGAGAAGAAATGGAGCGCGCAGGTGCTGTAGAATTATTAATGCCAGCGATGCAAGCTGCAGAATTATGGCAAGAGTCAGGACGTTGGTATTCTTACGGATCTGAATTAATGCGTATGAAAGATCGTAACGCTCGTGAATTCGCATTAGGGGCGACACATGAAGAAGTAATTACGGATCTTGTACGTGATGAAGTGAAGTCATATAAAAAATTACCGTTAACATTATACCAAATTCAAACAAAATTCCGTGATGAACAAAGACCTCGTTTCGGTTTATTACGTGGAAGAGAGTTTCTAATGAAAGATGCATACTCTTTCCATGCTACACAAGAGAGCTTAGATGAGGTGTATGATCGTTTATACAAAGCATACTCTAACATTTTTGCTCGTTGTGGCTTGAACTTCCGTGCGGTTATTGCTGATTCTGGAGCAATGGGCGGAAAAGATACACATGAATTTATGGTATTATCTGATGTTGGTGAAGATACAATTGCATACTCTGATACATCTAATTATGCAGCGAACATCGAAATGGCTCCTGTTGTAGCTACGTATACGAAGAGTGACGAAGCAGAAAAGGCACTTGAAAAAGTAGCAACACCAGATCAAAAAGCAATTGAAGAAGTATCTGCATTCTTAAACATTGAAGCTGACAAGTGTATTAAGTCTATGGTATTTAAAGTAGATGAGAAATTAGTGGTTGTACTTGTTCGTGGTGATCATGAAGTAAACGATGTAAAAGTGAAAAATGTATACGGTGCTTCAGTTGTTGAGCTTGCTTCTCATGAAGAAGTGAAAGAACTATTACATTGTGAAGTTGGTTCATTAGGACCGATTGGTGTAACAGGTGACATCGAAATTATCGCTGACCATGCTGTAGCATCAATTGTTAACGGATGTTCAGGGGCGAACGAAGAAGGATTCCATTATGTAAATGTAAATCCAGAACGTGACTTTAAAGTAAGTCAATATACAGATTTACGTTTCATTCAAGAAGGAGACCAATCTCCAGACGGAAACGGAACAATTCTTTTCGCACGCGGAATTGAAGTTGGTCATGTATTCAAATTAGGAACTCGTTATAGTGAAGCAATGAACGCAACATTCCTAGATGAAAACGGAAAAACACAACCACTTATTATGGGTTGTTACGGTATCGGTGTATCTCGTACAGTGGCAGCAATCGCAGAGCAGTTTAATGATGAGAACGGTTTAGTTTGGCCAAAAGCTGTTGCACCATTCCATGTGCATGTAATTCCAGTAAATATGAAATCTGATGCGCAACGTGAAATGGGTGAAAACATCTACAACTCATTACAAGAGCAAGGATATGAAGTATTACTAGATGATCGTGCAGAACGTGCAGGTGTTAAATTTGCAGATGCAGATTTATTCGGCCTTCCAGTCCGTGTGACAGTTGGTAAAAAAGCAGACGAAGGTATTGTAGAAGTAAAAGTACGTGCTACAGGTGAGTCTGAAGAAGTGAAAGTAGAAGAACTTCAAACATATATTGCAAATATTTTAAAATAAGAAGAGGTACCTCGCAATGAGGTACCTTCTCTTTCTTTGTAAACGTATTTTGTAAAAGAAGAAGGGAGAAATCTTTCTTTGTAGTACGTTTCAATTTATAATAGCAAATGGAAGGAGAGTGCTTATGTCTTTAACAAATGAACAACAAGAGCGATTTCAAATTTTGCTCCAGCAGTTGCAAATACCAGATGACCTTATAAATCAATATTTACAAGGCGGTGGTATTGAAAGGCTCGTTATTGATAAAGTGAATAAAAGTTGGCATTTTGATTTACAAGTGCCACGTATTTTGCCTACAGAATTATATGAATTGCTAGAAACAAAGCTTAAGCAATCATTTTCTCATATTGCAAGAACAACATTTGCATTAGAAACAGAGAATAAACAATTTACAGAAGAAGAAGTGAGGGCGTATTGGCCGCTTTGTACGGAACGAATTACATTTTCACCTATGTTTGCTTACTTAAAGAAGCAGCTTCCGCAGGTGAATGGAGTGAAGTTGCTAATAAATGTGAATAACGAGCTGGAATCTACTGCTTTAAAGAAAAACGTTGCGAAACCAGTAGGGGATCAATACGAAGCTTTTGGATTCCCGCGTTTTCAGTTAGACACACATATACAACAAAATACAGAAGAAATGCAAAAGTTTCGTGAACAAACGCAGCAAGAAGACCGTGAACGTGTTATACAAGCTATGGAAGAAATGGCGAAGAAGCAAGCTGAAGAAAGTAGCGTTGTGCATGAAGGACCGGTTGTGCTTGGGTATCTTATTAAGCCAGACGAAGAGATTACACCGATGCGAGAAATTCAAGATGAAGAAAGAAGAAAAACAGTTCAAGGGTATGTCTTCCATGTAGAAACGAAAGAGCTTCGTAGTGGCCGTACGTTATTAACGCTAAAAATAACAGATTATACGGATTCAATTATGATTAAAATGTTCTCACGTGATAAAGAAGATATTCCTATGCTGCAATCCTTGAAAAAAGGAATGTGGGTGAAAGCGCGTGGTTCTGTTCAAAATGATACGTTTGTTCGAGATTTAGTAATGATTGCAAATGATATTAATGAAATAACAGGACCGTCGCGTAAAGATAAAGCGCCAGAAGGTGAAAAACGTGTAGAGCTGCATCTTCACACACCGATGAGCCAAATGGACGCTGTTACTCCTGTTTCTAGACTTGTTGCTCAAGCAGGTAAATGGGGACATGAGGCAATTGCTGTTACAGACCATGCTGTTGCGCAGTCTTTCCCAGAGGCATATTCTGCGGGTAAAAAGGCTGGGGTTAAAGTTATATATGGTGTAGAAGCGAATTTAGTTAATGATGGTGTACCGATTGCATATAACGAAGCGCATCGTTTACTTGCAGAGGAAACGTATGTTGTTTTCGACGTTGAGACGACAGGTTTATCAGCTGTATATGATACTGTTATCGAGTTAGCAGCTGTAAAAGTAAAAGGCGGTGAAATTATTGATCGCTTTGAATCTTTCGCAAATCCACATCAACCATTATCTGCGACGATTATTGAATTAACAGGTATTACAGATGATATGTTAACGGATGCACCAGAAGTGGACGAAGTGTTTAAAAAGTTTGAAGAATGGATGGGCGACCATACACTTGTTGCTCATAACGCAAGTTTTGATATGGGCTTTATTAACGTAGGTTTTAAAAAGGCTGGACTAGAAAAAACGAATAATCCTGTTATTGATACGTTAGAACTTGCAAGATTCTTATTCCCAGAAATGAAAAACCATCGATTAAATACGATGTGTAAAAAGCTTGATATTGAATTAACGCAACATCACCGTGCGATTTATGATACAGAAGCAACGGGATACTTACTTGTGAAAATGTTAAAAGATGTGATTGAAAAGGGATTTGAATATCACGATCAATTAAATGATAGCATGGGGCAAGGGGATGCGTATAAGCGTGGACGTCCAAGTCATATGACGTTACTTGCCACATCAGATGTAGGATTGAAAAATTTATATAAACTTGTTTCCTATTCTCACCTAAATTACTTTTACCGAGTACCACGAGTACCAAGGTCACTATTAAAAAAATATCGTGAAGGAATTTTAGTAGGAACGGCTTGTGATAAAGGTGAAGTGTTTGAGGCGATGATGCAAAAAGCTCCTGAAGAGGTAGAAGAAATTGCGCAGTTCTATGATTACATTGAAGTAATGCCTCCAGAGGTGTTACGTCATTTAGTAGAGCGTGAACTTGTTCGAGATGAGGGGCAATTAAAAACAATTATTTCTAATTTAGTAAAACTTGGTGAGACGTTAGATAAACCAGTTGTTGCTACAGGAAACGTGCATTATTTAGATCCAGAGGATGGAATGTATCGCAAAATTTTAGTTAGTTCGCAGGGCGGAGCCAATCCGTTAAACCGACATTCATTACCGCCTGTACATTTCCGTACAACGGATGAAATGTTAGAGTGTTTTTCATTCTTAGGTGAAGACGTTGCGAAAGAAATTGTTGTAACGAATACACAAAAGGTTGCATCATTAATTGGTGATGTTCATCCAGTAAAAGATGATCTATATACACCGAAAATTGAGGGTGCAGATGATGAAACGCGTGATATGAGTTATAAAATGGCGCGTAGCATTTATGGTGAAGAGTTACCTGAAATTGTAGAAGCGCGTTTAGAAAAAGAATTAAAAAGTATTATTGGGCATGGATTCGCCGTAATTTATTTAATTTCACATAAGCTTGTGAAAAAATCGTTAGTAGACGGATATCTAGTAGGTTCACGTGGATCGGTAGGTTCTTCATTCGTTGCAACGATGATGGAAATTACAGAAGTAAACCCATTACCACCACACTATGTATGTCCGAAGTGTAAGCAATCAGAATTCTTTAATGATGGTTCTGTAGGTTCTGGTTTTGACTTACCGGATAAAGAATGTCCCGCATGTAATGTTCCATACGTGAAAGATGGACATGATATTCCGTTCGAAACGTTCCTTGGATTTAAAGGAGATAAGGTACCCGATATCGATTTGAACTTCTCCGGGGAATACCAACCACGTGCCCATAACTATACGAAAGTACTGTTCGGTGAAGATTATGTATACCGTGCGGGTACAATAGGTACAGTTGCGGAAAAAACTGCTTATGGGTATGTAAAAGGCTATGCAAATGATCATAACTTAACGATTCGAAATGCAGAGATTGACCGCTTAGTATCAGGATGTACCGGTGTAAAACGTACGACTGGACAGCACCCAGGTGGTATTATCGTTGTGCCAGATTACATGGATATTTTTGATTTCTCACCAATCCAGTTCCCGGCAGATTCAATAGGTGCTGAGTGGAGAACGACACACTTTGATTTCCACTCGATTCATGATAATTTATTGAAACTTGATATACTAGGACACGATGATCCAACTGTTATTCGTATGTTACAAGATTTAAGTGGTATTGATCCGAAAACAATCCCAACAGACGATCCGGAAGTAATGAAAATTTTCTCAGGACCTGAATCGTTAGGTGTAACGGAAGAACAAATTAACTGTAAAACAGGTACACTTGGTATACCAGAGTTTGGTACGAAATTCGTAAGGCAGATGTTAGAAGAGACGAAGCCTACGACATTCTCTGAGTTAGTCCAAATTTCAGGACTATCGCATGGTACGGATGTATGGCTTGGTAATGCAAACGAGTTAATTTATAACGGTACATGTACGCTGAGTGAAGTTATCGGTTGTCGTGATGACATCATGGTATATTTAATCTATCAAGGTTTAGACCCATCATTAGCCTTTAAAATCATGGAGTCGGTTCGTAAAGGTAAAGGTGTACCAGAAGAATGGGAAGAGGACATGAAAAGTAATAATGTACCGGGTTGGTATATTGATTCATGTAAGAAGATCAAGTACATGTTCCCTAAAGCCCATGCGGCTGCTTACGTACTTATGGCTGTACGTATTGCATATTTTAAAGTGCATTTCGCGCTTCTATTCTATGCGGCATACTTTACAGTTCGTGCAGATGACTTTGACGTAGAGGCGATGGCGAAAGGCTCAGCATCTATACGTGTAAAAATTGATGAAATTGCACAAAAAGGTTTGGATGCAGCACCGAAAGAGAAAAGTTTATTAACAGTACTAGAAATGACACTTGAAATGTGTGAGCGTGGATACTCATTCCAAAAGGTTGATTTATACCGTTCGCATGCAACAGAATTTATTATTGATGGGGATTCTTTAATTCCTCCATTTAATGCAGTGCCTGGACTTGGTACAAACGCCGCTTTAAGTATTGTAGAAGCACGCAAAAATGGAGATTTCTTATCAAAAGAAGATTTACAGCAGCGCAGTAAGGTTTCGAAAACAATTATTGAGTATTTAGATAGTCAAGGTTGCTTAGGCGATCTACCTGATCAAAACCAGTTATCACTGTTCTAATAGGTAGGAAAAGTCTTTGCAAATCAACATTTGCTATGGTATACTATTAACCGAGATAACCATGTCAAGTATATTGTGTAAAAAAAAGAGTGGGGAAACCCACTCTTTCGTGTTACTATCTACGTTTTATTGATGTGGAGAGGTAAGAAATTTCTGTCGTATATACATATTTTGTTACAAGTTTTACTTCTTAAATTTGGTAATACTAAGACAGATATTCCCTGCTTAACGGCAGGGGCTTTTGTTAGCTAACGAGAAAGAATAAGATAGACCGTTTTATGGACGGAGTCTTTTCTTGTAAATGGTACATGGCGGCAGGAAGGAGGCTGTTTATGGATAAGAAAGTCACAGAAGTTGTAGAAGCATTTGCGCAGCCAATCGTTGAAGAGTTAAATCTTGAACTTGTAGATGTAGAGTATGTGCAAGAAGGACAAGACTGGTTCTTACGCGTATTCATCGACTCTGAAAAGGGAGTCGACATTGAAGAATGCGGTGCGGTAAGTGAACGTTTAAGCGAAGCTTTAGATAAAGAGGATCCAATTCCTCATCTTTACTTTTTGGATGTATCATCTCCTGGAGCGGAACGCCCATTAAAGAAAGAGAAAGACTTCCAGCAAGCGGTAGGAAAACAAGTGGCAATTAAAACATATGAGCCGATTGATGGTGAAAAAATGTTTGAAGGAAAACTACTTTCCTACGATGGTACTACAATTACACTATTATTAACAATTAAAACACGTAAAAAAGAAATCCAAATTTCAATGGACAAAGTTGCAAATGCGCGACTTGCTGTTACGTTTTAGTTAGAAGGGGGATCTTCATGAGCACTGAGTTGTTAGATGCCTTGCTCGTATTAGAGTCAGAAAAAGGAATTAGCAAAGATATTATTATTGATGCGATTGAAGCAGCGTTAATCTCTGCTTATAAACGCAATTTTAACCAAGCACAAAACGTTCGTGTGAGCTTTAACCCAGAAGTGGGAACAATTCAAGTATTAGCACGAAAAGACGTTGTTGATAATGTGTTTGATCCACGTCTTGAAATTTCTGTTGAAGAAGCAAGACAAATTAATCCAAACTATCAAGATGGTGACGTACTAGAAATTGAAGTAACACCAAAAGATTTCGGTCGTATTGCAGCACAAACTGCAAAACAGGTTGTAACACAACGAGTGCGTGAAGCAGAGCGTGGTGTTATTTACTCTGAGTTTAGTGACCGTGAAGAAGATATTATGGTGGGTATCGTACAACGTCAAGATGCTCGTTTCATCTATGTAAGCTTAGGGAAAGTAGAAGCTTTATTACCTGTAAGTGAGCAAATGCCAAACGAACAGTACAAACCACATGATCGTATTCGCGTATTCATTACGAAAGTAGAAAAAACAACAAAAGGACCACAAATTTACGTATCACGTACACATCCTGGTCTTTTAAAACGTTTATTCGAAATGGAAGTTCCTGAAATTTATGATGGAACTGTTGAAATTCGTTCTGTAGCACGTGAAGCTGGCGATCGTTCTAAAATTTCTGTACATGCAGAGAACATTGATGTTGATCCAGTAGGTTCTTGTGTAGGACCGAAAGGACAACGTGTACAACGCATTGTAGACGAATTAAAAGGCGAAAAGATTGACATCGTTCGCTGGTCAAATGATCCAGTAGAATATGTTGCAAATGCTTTAAGCCCATCACAAGTTGTTAAAGTGCTTGTAGATGAAGAAGAAAAAGCAACAACTGTTGTTGTTCCAGACCACCAACTGTCATTAGCTATTGGTAAGCGTGGACAAAATGCACGTCTTGCAGCTAAATTAACAGGTTGGAAAATTGATATTAAGAGTGAGTCTGATGCGAAACAACTTGGTATTGTAACAGAAGAAGATAGCGTAATCGCATTCGGATTCGATTCAGTTGAAGACGAAATCGAATAGAGGTGATGAGTATGAGCAATCGAAAAGTTCCGTTACGAAAATGTGTTGCAACGCAAGAAATGAAATCAAAACGAGAGCTCGTTCGCATTGTTCGTTCCAAAGAGGGAGAAGTGTCCATTGATTTAACTGGAAAGAAATCAGGACGAGGTGCCTATTTATCAAAAGATAAAGAAAGTATTCTTCAAGCTCAAAAGAAAAATGTTTTGGAACATCATCTAAAAGCGAAAATCGACGGTTCTCTATACGAAGAGCTTCTTGAGCTTGTTGAGAAGGAGTCGAAATAAGTGTCCGATTGGAAATCGTTTTTAGGACTAGCAAACCGGGCTCGGAAAATTATTTCGGGTGAAGAACTTGTTTTAAAAGAAGTACGAAGTGGCAAAGCAAAGCTTATATTGCTATCTGAAGATGCGTCAGCAAATACTACAAAACGCATCATGGATAAAACGACGTATTACAACGTACCAATGAGAAAGGTCGAAAATCGACAACAATTAGGGCATGCGATTGGGAGAGATGAGCGAGTCGTTGTAGCTGTGTTAGATGAAGGCTTTGCGAAAAAGCTGCGTAGCATGCTCGATACAAATTACCGGGGGTGAAGGTATGAGTAAAATTCGAGTGCATGAATATGCAAAACAACATAATATCTCAAGTAAAGATCTTATGACAAAACTAAAAGAAATGAATATCGAGGTTTCGAATCATATGACAATGTTAGAAGATGAAGTAGTAAATAAATTAGATAATGCGTATCAAACTGAAAAACCTTCTGTTGCAGATGAGTTTGAAGTAGAAGAAAAAGTTGTTCGTAGTAAAAAGAACAGCAATAAGAAAAAGAAAAAAGGCAAAGGAACTGAAGACAAACGTCAAGATAACTTTGCTGGAAGACAACAAACACAAACTGTAGAAACACCAGATAAAGTTACTTTCTCTGGAAGTCTTACAGTAGGTGAGCTTGCTAAAAAATTAAGCAAAGAGCCGTCTGAAATTATTAAGAAGCTCTTTATGCTTGGAATTATGGCAACAATTAACCAAGACTTAGATAAAGATACAATTGAGTTAATTGCTACTGATTATGGTATTGAAGTAGAAGAAGAGGTAGTTGTTAGTGAAACTGAATTTGAAACATTCATCGATGAGCAAGATGATGAAGAGAACTTAAAAGAGCGTCCAGCTGTAGTTACAATTATGGGGCACGTTGACCATGGTAAAACAACTTTACTTGACTCTATCCGTAATTCAAAAGTAACTGCAGGCGAAGCAGGTGGAATTACTCAGCATATTGGTGCATACCAAGTTGAAGTAAATGACAAGAAGATTACATTCTTAGATACGCCTGGTCACGCGGCATTTACAACGATGCGTGCTCGTGGTGCGCAAGTAACGGATATTACAATCCTTGTTGTTGCAGCTGATGACGGTGTTATGCCACAAACAGTTGAAGCAATTAGCCATGCGAAAGCAGCTGGAGTACCAATTATTGTAGCTGTGAATAAAATGGATAAACCAGCGGCAAATCCTGATCGTGTAATGCAAGAATTAACAGAATATGAATTAGTTCCAGAAGCTTGGGGCGGAGATACAATTTTCGTACCAATTTCTGCAATTCAAGGTGAAGGAATTGACAACTTATTAGAAATGATTCTTCTTGTAAGTGAAGTAGAAGAATATAAAGCAAATCCAAACCGCTATGCAACTGGTACTGTAATCGAAGCACAGCTTGATAAAGGTAAAGGAACTATCGCGACATTACTTGTTCAAAACGGTACACTTCGAGTTGGAGATCCAATCGTTGTTGGTACTTCATTCGGACGTGTTCGTGCAATGGTAAGTGACATTGGTCGTCGTGTAAAAGTTGCTGGACCATCAACTCCTGTTGAAATTACAGGTTTAAACGAAGTACCACAAGCTGGAGATCGTTTCATGGCATTCGCTGATGAGAAAAAAGCTCGTCAAATCGGTGAATCACGTGCACAAGAAGCGTTACTTGCTCAGCGTGGTGAAAAATCTAAATTAAGCCTTGAAGATTTATTCCAACAAATCCAAGAAGGCGATGTAAAAGAAATTAACTTAATTGTGAAAGCCGACGTACAAGGTTCTGTAGAAGCAATGGCAGCGTCACTTCGTAAAATTGATGTTGAAGGTGTTAAAGTTAAAATTATCCATACAGGCGTAGGTGCGATTACAGAATCTGATATCATTTTAGCTTCTGCATCTAATGCAATTGTAATTGGATTTAACGTACGCCCTGATGTGAATGCGAAGCGTACAGCTGAATTAGAGAATGTTGATGTTCGTTTACACCGTATTATCTATAAAGTAATCGAAGAAATCGAATCAGCAATGCAAGGTATGCTGGATCCAGAATTCGAAGAAAAAGTAATCGGTCAAGCGGAAGTACGCCAAACATTCAAAGTAACAAAAGTTGGAACAATCGCAGGTTGTTACGTAATTGACGGTAAAATTACACGTGATAGTGGCGTGCGTATTATCCGCGATGGCGTAGTAATTTTCGAAGGACAACTTGATACGTTGAAACGTTTCAAAGATGACGTAAAAGAAGTTGCACAAAACTATGAGTGTGGTATTACAATTGAGAGATATAATGATCTTAAAGAAGGGGACATCATTGAAGCGTACATTATGGAAGAAGTGAAGCGATGATTATCGCTTCACTCTCATTCGAGTGTATGATTTACGATGTGCATTCTTTAAAAGAGAAACGAGCAATTTTGCAACGGGTGCTAACTCGTGTGAAGCAGCGTTATAACGTAGCTGTTTCAGAAGTAGGGCATCAAGATGTATGGCAACGTACAGAAATTGCAATCGTTTCTGTATCCTCTAATCGTGTTATTTGTGAAAAAGAAATGAATCGTGTACTTGAGTACATCGATTCATTTCCTGAAATTGAACGTACAATAACACAATTGGAATGGTATTGAATGAGGTGAAGAGTTATGAAATTACGTGCAAACCGTGTAGGCGAGCAAATGAAAAAAGAATTAGGCGACATCATCAGTCGTAAAATTAAAGATCCACGTGTCGGATTTGTTACAGTAACAGATGTACAAGTGAGTGGAGATTTACAAATTGCTACAGTATATATTTCTGTTTTAGGTGATGAGGAACAGAAAGAAAGTACATTAAAAGGTTTAGCGAAGGCAAAAGGCTTCATTCGTTCAGAAATTGGCCAGCGTATTCGTCTTCGTAAAACACCGGAAATTTCCTTTGAGTTTGATGAGTCTATCGGATATGGTCATCGAATTGATACACTTTTACATCAAATTAATAAAGACGATAAACGTGAAGAATAATGGATAGACATTTGTCTATCCATTTTTTCAATGCAAAATATATTTTGGATAATTACTATGAAAGAATTATGATGAGGTGAACATATATGGAAGGTGTAGTATTATTACATAAGCCAAAAGGCATGACATCACATGATTGTGTATTTAAATTAAGAAAGATATTGCGTGAGAAACGAATTGGTCATACAGGAACATTAGATCCAGATGTAACAGGAGTATTACCTATTTGTGTGGGACGAGCAACGAAGATTGTACAATTTTTAACAAGTGAGACGAAAACATATGAAGGTGAAGTAACACTTGGATTTTCAACAACAACTGAAGATGCTTCTGGTGAAGTTGTTGAAACGAAACATGTAGATCGTGTTATTACTCGTAAGGAAGTAGAAGGGGCTCTTGCTGCATTAACAGGTACGATTGAACAAATGCCTCCGATGTTTTCAGCTGTAAAAGTTAACGGAAAAAAATTATATGAATATGCAAGAGCAGGACAAGAAGTTGAGCGTCCAGTTCGTACAATTACAATTCATGAATTTGTATTACTAGATGACCGTGAAGTGTTTGAGGGGGAAAATATTTCATTCCGTTTCCGTGTAACGTGTAGTAAAGGAACGTATGTAAGAACGTTAGCAGTAATGATTGGTGAAAAACTTGGTTTTCCATCACATATGTCTCACCTTGTAAGAACAGCTTCTGGAGAATTTTTATTAGAAGATTGCATATCATTTGAAGAAATTGAAGAAAACGTGCAAAATGGAACAGTAGAGTCTATCTTCATTTCAATTGATGAAGCGTTAAGTAAGTTCCCGAAAATGGTTGTAGATGAAAAGCAAGCAGAGAAAATAAAGAATGGTATGTTCTTAAAAAATGAATTGCAAATAACAGCGCCATTTATAACAGTGTTTGATAAAAATGATCGCTGCCTTGCAATTTTTGAGCACCATCCAAAACACCCTGGTATGCTAAAGCCGATGAAAGTACTTGTGAATAATCAAGAACTAAAGCTATAATGAATTATTGGAAGGATTATTACAGAAAAAGGTGAATTCAAGCGTGAAACTTATTCATTTAACTCATCCACATGAACAAAATAAATTAGAATTACCACCTACTGTAATGGCATTAGGATTTTTTGATGGCATTCATTTAGGACATCAATGTGTAATTCGAACTGCGAAACAAATAGCGGATGAACGGGGATATAAAAGTGCAGTTATGACATTTTATCCGCACCCATCTGTTGTTTTAGGGAAAAAGGAAGCGCATGCGGAGTATATTACACCAATGTGTGATAAAGAAAAAATAGTCGAAAACTTAGGGATTGATATATTATATGTTATTAAATTTGATGAATCGTTTGCTGGCTTATTGCCACAACAATTTGTAGATGATTATATTATTGGTTTAAATGTAAAGCATGTAGTAGCAGGGTTTGATTATTCATATGGACGTTTAGGAAAAGGAAAGATGGAGACTTTACCATTTCATGCAAGAGGGGAGTTTACACAGACTGTGATTGAAAAAGTTGAATTTCAAGAAGAGAAAGTAAGTTCTACAGCATTACGAAAGTTAATTCGAAATGGCGAAATGGAACAAATTCCATCTATTTTAGGTAGAGCATATACAGTAGGGGGAACGGTTGTACACGGTGATAAACGTGGACGTCAAATTGGTTTTCCTACAGCAAATGTAGGTTTAAGTGATGAGTATCTATTACCACCTGTAGGTGTTTATGCAGTGAGATTAAAGGTTCACGGTGAATGGTACGATGGTGTATGTAATATTGGATATAAACCAACTTTTAAAGAAGATGAGCGCCAATTATCTATTGAAGTGCACTTATTTGAATTTAACAAAGACATATATGATCAAAATGTTACAGTAGAGTGGCATATGCGTATAAGAGAAGAGAAGAAATTCAATGGCATCGATGAGTTAGTTGAACAAATCGCAAAAGATAAGAAAACAGCACAAGAATATTTTGCGAACGAAAAGAATATACTTGCTTTTTCAAATGAAAAGTAGTATTCTATGTTATGTACTTTATGACAACCATTGCTTGGCATTGCGACTCACCGACGCTTGCTAGGTAATTGGGGGTTTAATTAATAGGAGGTGAAATAGGATGGCTTTAACACAAGAGCGTAAAAATGAAATCATTGCACAATTTAGAACTCATGAGACTGATACTGGTTCTCCAGAGGTTCAAATTGCTGTCCTAACGGAGCAAATTAACACTCTAAACGAGCACTTACGTACTCACAAGAAAGATCATCATTCACGTCGTGGTCTATTAAAGATGGTTGGTAAACGTCGTAACTTACTAACTTACCTTCGTAATAGCGATATCACACGTTACCGTGAATTAATCACAAAGCTTGGCTTACGTCGATAGTCAAAGAAGCGGGAATATTCCCGCTTTTTTGTTAGGTAAAAATATATCTTCTACCCTTTATAGCTTACTTCATTTTCGGTAATACTAGAGGTAGAATATTGTGATATACTATCCATTTACATAGAAGAATTGAATACTTTAAATTGAGAGGGGTACTTAAATGAGTCAAGAAAAGCAAGTCTTCTCGATAGATTTAGCTGGTCGTCAGCTAACAGTTGAAACAAGTCAGCTTGCGAAGCAAGCGAACGGAGCAGTATTAGTAAGATATGGCGATACAGCGGTTCTATCTACAGCAACTGCATCAAAAGAACCAAAAAATGTAGATTTCTTCCCACTTACAGTAAACTATGAAGAGCGTTTATATGCAGTCGGAAAAATTCCTGGCGGTTTCATTAAACGTGAAGGTCGTCCAAGTGAAAAAGCAATTTTGGCAAGTCGTTTAATCGACCGTCCAATTCGTCCACTTTTCGCAGATGGTTTCCGTAACGAAGTACAAGTTGTCAGCATTGTAATGAGTGTTGATCAAGATTGTTCTTCTGAAATGGCAGCTATGCTTGGTTCTTCATTAGCGTTATCGATTTCAGATATTCCATTTGAAGGTCCAATCGCGGGTGCAACAGTTGGTCGTATTAACGGCGAATTCGTTATTAATCCAACAGTAGAACAGCAAGAGCAAAGTGATATTCACCTTGTTGTGGCTGGTACGAAAGATGCAATTAACATGGTTGAAGCAGGAGCAGATCAAGTGCCTGAAGAAACAATGTTAGAAGCAATTATGTTTGGTCATGACGAAATTAAACGTCTAATTGCATTCCAAGAAGAGATTGTACAAGCTGTAGGTAAAGAGAAATCAGAAGTGAAACTTTATGAAGTTGACGCTGTTCTTAATCAAGCTGTACGTGAAATGTCTGAGAAGGATATGCATTCTGCAATTCAAGTACATGAGAAACATGCACGTGAAGATGCAATTAACGAAGTGAAAAAGCGTGTAATTGAGCATTACGAAGCGCAGGAAGCTGACGCTGATACAATAGGACAAGTAAATGAGATTTTATATAAAATTGTAAAAGAAGAAGTACGTCGTCTTATTACAGTTGAAAAAATCCGCCCAGATGGCCGTAAAGGTGACGAAATCCGTCCATTAGCATCAGAGGTTGGTATTTTATCTCGTACACACGGTTCTGGTTTATTCACACGTGGACAAACACAAGCATTAAGTATTTGTACATTAGGTGCATTAGGCGATGTGCAAATTTTAGATGGTCTTGGTGTAGAAGAATCAAAACGCTTTATGCATCATTACAATTTCCCATCATTTAGTGTTGGTGAAACAAGACCGATGCGTGGACCAGGTCGTCGTGAAATTGGTCACGGTGCACTAGGAGAACGTGCTCTTGAGCCTGTAATTCCATCTGAGAAAGATTTCCCATATACAGTACGTCTTGTATCTGAAGTTTTAGAATCAAATGGTTCTACTTCACAAGCAAGTATTTGTGGTAGTACTTTAGCAATGATGGATGCTGGTGTTCCACTTAAAGCTCCAGTTGCAGGTATTGCAATGGGTCTAGTTAAAACTGGTGAGCATTACACAATTTTATCTGATATTCAAGGTATGGAAGATCATTTAGGTGATATGGACTTTAAAGTAGCAGGTACAGCAAAAGGTGTAACTGCACTACAAATGGACATTAAAATCGATGGTCTATCTCGTGAAATTTTAGAAGAGGCATTACAACAAGCGAAAGTTGGTCGTGTGCACATTCTAAATCATATGTTATCTGTTATTGCAGAGCCACGTACTGAATTATCAGCTTACGCTCCAAAGATTATTACAATGACAATTAATCCAGATAAAATCCGTGACGTTATTGGGCCGAGCGGTAAACAAATCAATAAAATTATTGAAGAAACTGGCGTTAAAATTGACATCGAGCAAGATGGTACAGTATTCATTTCTTCAATAAATCAAGAAATGAATGACAAAGCTAAGAAAATTATTGAAGATATCGTTCGCGAAGTACAAGTAGGTGAAATCTACGAAGGAAAAGTGAAACGTGTTGAGAAATTCGGTGCTTTCGTTGAACTATTCAGCGGTAAAGATGGATTAGTTCACATTTCTGAACTTGCACTTGAGCGTGTAGGTAAAGTAGAAGACGTTGTGAAGATCGGTGATGTAATTACAGTTAAAGTTATCGAGATTGACAAGCAAGGTCGTGTGAATCTATCTAGAAAAGTATTGCTAAAAGAAGAGCAAGAAAAAGAAGCTGCTAAAGAAGAAAGCAAACAAGAGCAGCAATAAGTAAAAGCCAGTTGAACTGGCTTTTTTTGTTATGTAAAAATATGATTTATATATATTTTTATGTCAGTATAGGTATAGTTTTCATTATAACGCTCAAATTAACAAAGATAAGAAGAAAAAGGTATTTATATAGTTAATGGGAGGGTTTATATGAAAGCTCGTATATTGGCATACATGTGTATATTCTTTTTATATGTCAGTGTAGGCTCTTATTCCGTTTTTGCACAGGATAACTTGTATGAAGAAATTCAAAAACATGCAAAACAATATGAGATTGCACCTCAAGATGCGATGATTGATAAAATATGGAAAGCAACACCAGGATATAATGGAAGGCAAGTTGATATCGAAGCATCTTATAATAATATGAAGAAGCTAAAGAAATTTGATCAAAAAAATCTTGAATTCAAGGAAGTATCACCGAGTGTCCACTTAAAAGATTTATCACCAGCTCCAATTTATAGGGGGCATCCAAATAAAAAGATGGTGGGATTAACAATAAATGTGGCATGGGGAAATGAGTATTTGCCGCGTATATTAGAGATATTGAAAAAACATGATGTGAAGGCGACTTTCTTTTTAGAAGGACGCTGGGTGAAAGAAAATTTGCGATTTGCAAAAATGATTGTCGATGCAAATCAAGAAGTTGGAAATCATTCTTACACACACCCTAATATGAAAACGCTATCGTCTGATGAAATACGAGATCAGTTACAAAAAACAAATCGAATGATTGAAGCTGCTACGAATCAAAAGGTGAGATGGTTTGCTCCGCCGAGTGGAAGTTTTCGGGATGAAGTTGTGAAAATTGCTGATGATTTCCAAATGGGAACGATCATGTGGACTGTCGATACAATTGATTGGAAACGACCTGATCCAGATGTGCTATTGCAGAGAGTAATGAGAAAAATACATCCAGGTGCTATCGTATTAATGCATCCAACTTCATCTACAGCAGAAGCATTAGATACAATGATTACAAAATTGAAGGAACAAGGATATCAAGTAGGGAATATAACAGAATTACTGGATGAAAAACGTGTAGATTAAATACATTTGCATGACATTCATCCTTAAACTTGTTATCATTAAATAATAGCAATTATTTAGAGAAACTGGCAGTAGGAGGAAAGTTTTTGATTAAAAAATATACTTGTAAAAATGGTGTAAGAATCGTTATGGAGAATATACCAACCGTAAGATCGGTTGCGATTGGTATTTGGATCCATGCGGGATCAAGAAATGAAAATGAAAAAAATAACGGGGTTTCCCACTTTTTAGAGCATATGTTCTTTAAAGGAACGGAAACACGTAGTGCACGCGAAATTGCAGAATCATTTGATAGCATTGGTGGGCAGGTGAATGCTTTTACTTCAAAAGAATATACTTGTTACTATGCAAAAGTGCTAGATGAGCATGCTAAATATGCTTTAGATGTATTAGCAGATATGTTCTTTAATTCAACATTTGATGAGGAAGAACTGAAAAAAGAGAAGAATGTCGTATGTGAAGAAATTAAAATGTACGAAGATGCTCCAGATGATATTGTGCATGATATGTTAACGAAAGCAACATATGAAACGCATCCGCTTGGATATCCTATTTTAGGAACTGAAGAAACGCTTGATACGTTTACAGGTGATACGCTACGCCAATATATAAAAGATCATTACACACCTGAAAATGTCGTTGTTTCAGTTGCAGGAAATATTGATGAAGCCTTTTTACAAACGGTAGAGCAATATTTCGGTAGTTATGAAGGAACAACAAACCGTGAACAAGTACATAGCCCAATTTTCCATTTTAATAAGGTAGCACGTAAAAAGGAAACAGAACAAGCTCATTTATGTTTAGGATATAAAGGCTTACAAATGGGACACGAAGATATTTATAACTTAATTGTATTAAATAACGTTTTAGGCGGTAGTATGAGTAGCCGTTTATTCCAAGAAGTACGTGAGCAACGCGGGTTAGCCTACTCAGTATTTTCTTATCATTCTTCTTATGAAGATACAGGTATGTTAACGCTGTATGGTGGAACAGGAAGCCAACAATTAGATACACTGTATGACACAATGCAGGAAACATTAGAAACATTGAAAAATACAGGTATTACAGAAAAAGAGCTTATTAATAGTAAAGAGCAATTAAAAGGAAACTTAATGTTAAGCTTAGAAAGTACGAATAGCCGTATGAGCCGCAATGGTAAAAATGAATTGCTACTTCGTAAGCATCGTTCACTTGATGAGATTATTGAAAGTGTAAACACTGTAACGAAAGCAAATGTTGATGAGTTAATTCGTAACATGTTTACAGATGAATTCTCAGCAGCATTAATTAGTCCAGATGGAAAACTTCCAAAAGGAATAAAACTATAATTGTTTTATATAAAGTATGTAAAAATAACCGTATCTCTTTTAAAAGAGATACGGTTATTTTTTTTGGAAATACAGAATAGGTACTAATTATAGATAACTTAAATTCATAACTTCGGTAGGGGGAGTGTGTATGCGATTAAGTGAATTAAGCGGTAAAGAGATCGTAAATTTAGAAAGAGCCGAAAAAATGGGAGTTTTAGGCCATGTGGATTTAGAAATTGATGAGAAGAATGGGCAAATACAGGCTCTTATCATACCTGCTGGGAAATGGGGAGGTTTTAAAAAGGAACCACAAGAAGTAAGAGTAACGTGGAGTCAAATTAAGAAAGTGGGGCATGATATGATCCTTTGTGATATTACAGATCGTTCAAGTTCGAAGTGAAAGATGGCCATTTTGGTCATCTTTTTTTGTTCATTCTCCGCTGAGTAAAAGCTCACATGAATCGAGCTTATACAGGAAATCAATTTCCCACATAATGTCCTTTCATATGCCGAATTTTGAGGTGGGGTCTAACTGAGTGCGAATAGCGAGATAAATCATACGTGCTTTTTGTTTTTCAATCACCTAAAACTCGTACATTACATATGATGTGGAGGAAAAAGAAAAAGTAGGCACTTTTCTTATAAATGACAGAAAAAGAAGGTGAATTAGGGAATGTTGACTGAGATGCATATTGCTGTCATAGGAGGAGATGCAAGACAGCTAGAAGTAATTCGCAAGCTAGTTGAATTGGATGCGAAACTTTCATTGATAGGGTTTGACCAGTTAGATCATGGCTTCACAGGGGCAGCAAAAGAAAGTATACAAAATTTAGATTTCACTTCTGTAGATGCAATTATTTTGCCAGTTGCAGGTACAAATGCCAAGGGAGAAGTAGATACTATTTTTTCAAACGAGAAAGTTTCTATAACGAAAGAACAAATTGAAAATACACCAGAACACTTTACTATATATTCAGGTATTGGCACGCCTTACTTGGAAAATCTCGTATCTACTACAAACCGCAAACTTATCAAATTATTTGATCGTGATGATGTCGCAATCTACAATTCTATTCCAACTGTAGAAGGTACATTAATGATGGTAATTCAACATACCGACTATACAATTCATGGTTCCAATGTAATGGTTTTAGGATTTGGTAGAACAGGGATGAGTGTTGCCAGAGCATTTCAATCATTAGGAGCCCATGTCAAAGTTGGAGCAAGACGATCGGAACATATTGCACGTATTACAGAAATGATGTTTTCTCCTTTTCATATGCAAGACATTGAGAAAGAAGTAGGGAATATCGATATTGTTATTAATACAATTCCGCATCTCGTTGTGACAGCGAATGTCATTTCAAAAATGCCGGCTCATACGTTAGTAATTGATTTAGCTTCTAAACCAGGTGGTACCGACTTTAGGTATGCGGAAAAAAGAGGAGTCAAAGCGCTGTTAGCACCTGGATTACCAGGTATTGTTGCTCCGAAAACAGCAGGACAAATTTTAGCGAACGTTCTTTCTCAGTTACTAGCAGAAGATGTAATCGCAAGAAAGGAGAATGGGGAATGAATTTAAAAGGGAAAAGAATAGGATTTGGTTTTACTGGTTCACATTGTACGTACGAAGAAGTAATGCCTCATTTAGAAAAATTAATTGCTGAGGGAGCAGAAGTACGTCCTGTTGTTTCTTATACTGTTCAATCAACAAATACGAGATTTGGCGAAGGAGCAGAGTGGATTAAAAAGATTGAAGAAGTAACAGGCTTTAAAGCAATTAATTCAATCGTTGGCGCAGAACCACTAGGACCTAAAATTCCACTAGATTGTATGGTAATTGCACCACTAACAGGAAATTCTATGAGTAAATTTGCAAATGCAATGACAGACTCTCCAGTATTAATGGCAGCGAAAGCGACGCTAAGAAATGGAAAGCCTGTCGTATTGGCTGTTTCGACGAATGATGCTTTAGGGCTTAATGGAGTAAACCTCATGCGCCTAATGGCAACAAAAAACATCTACTTCGTCCCGTTCGGCCAAGATGCACCAGAGAAAAAACCGAACTCAATGGTAGCTCGCATGGAGTTACTGGAAGATACAGTATTAGAAGCGCTACAAGGGAAGCAATTGCAACCGGTTGTCGTAGAAAAATTCAGATATATGAATTAAAAAACGAAAAAAAACGGACAATTTTTGATGAAACCATCATTCTTACTGTAGAATATGATAAAATTAACGTTATTAAGATTAGAAGGGGTATTGTATACTCCTTCTGATTCTAAGTTATAGAAGGATTGGTATCTAGAAAGGGGCATAGTGATGGAAAAGCAAAAAACTTTTCATGTCGCTGTAGTTGGAGCAACCGGCGCAGTTGGTGAACAAATGTTAAATACTTTAGAGAAACGAGAATTTCCAATCGGGAAGTTAACGTTACTTTCATCTAAACGATCTGCAGGTAAGAAACTTGTATTTAAAGGCGAAGAATTTACAGTTCAAGAGGCAACTCCTGAAAGTTTTGAAGGAGTAGATATCGCACTATTTAGTGCTGGTGGATCTGTATCAAAACAATTAGCGCCAGAAGCAGCAAAGCGCGGTGCGATTGTTGTTGATAATACAAGTGCATTCCGTATGACAGAAAACGTGCCACTTGTTGTACCTGAAGTAAATGAAAACGACTTAAAAGAACATAATGGTATTATTGCAAATCCAAACTGTTCTACAATTCAAATGGTAGTAGCTCTTGAGCCAGTTCGTCAGCAATATGGTTTAAAACGAGTAATCGTTTCCACATATCAAGCTGTATCAGGTGCTGGTGCGGCAGCAATTGAAGAACTTCATGAACAATCACAAGCAATCTTAAATGGCGAAGAAGTGAAGGCAAATGTTTTACCTGTATCAGGTGATAAAAAGCATTTCCAAATTGCTTTCAACGCGATTCCACAGATTGATAAATTCCAAGATAATGGATTTACGTTTGAAGAAATGAAAATGATTAATGAAACGAAAAAAATTATGCATATGCCAGAGCTAGAGGTAGCGGCAACATGTGTACGTTTACCAGTTGTATCAGGTCACTCTGAGTCTGTTTACATCGAAGTAGAAAAAGAAGGTGTAACAGTAGAAGAATTCAAGGACTTACTTGCAAATGCAGAAGGTATTGTTCTGCAAGATAATCCAGAAGAGCAGTTATATCCAATGCCAGCTACTGCAGTAGGTAAAAACGAAGTATTCGTTGGAAGAATCCGTAAAGATTTAAATAACGATAAAGGATTCCATCTTTGGGTCGTATCTGATAACTTATTAAAAGGCGCTGCATGGAATTCTGTTCAAATTGCAGAGCGCTTAGTAAAATTACAATTAGTGTAAACGGCTAAGAGAAGGTGCAAAATATGAAAATTATTGTTCAAAAATTTGGTGGCACATCCGTACGTGATGAAAATGGACGTAAGCATGCGCTTCATCATATAAAAAAATCGCTAGATGCGGGTTATAAAGTAGTTACTGTCGTATCTGCTATGGGCCGTAAAGGTGAACCATATGCAACTGATACTTTGTTAAGTCTTGTAAATCAAGAGGAATCTCGCATTTCTAATCGTGAGCAAGATTTATTATTATCATGCGGAGAATTAATCTCAGCAATCGTCTTCTCTAATATGTTAAATGAGAACGGTATAAAAGCAGCAGCGTTAAATGGTGCACAAGCTGGTTTTGTAACAAATGATGATTTTACGAATGCTAAGATTATTGAAATGAATTGCGATCGTATACATGAAGAGCTAGAAAATCTAGATGTAATCGTCGTTACAGGATTCCAAGGACAAACGAAAAAAGGTGATACGACAACACTTGGACGCGGAGGTAGCGATACTTCAGCTTCAGCGTTAGGTGTTGCGCTTCATGCTGAATATATCGATATCTTCACAGATGTAGAAGGTGTTATGACTGCGGATCCTCGCATTGTAAAAGATGCACGTCATCTTCAAACGGTAACGTACAATGAAATTTGTAACATGGCATATCAAGGTGCAAAAGTCGTTCATCCACGTGCAGTTGAAATTGCGATGCATGCCAAAGTACCACTTCGTGTACGTTCTACGTATTCTGATAGTGAAGGTACGCTTATTTCAGCATCGGACGGTGCGACAAAAGGCCGTGATGTAGAAGAACGTCCTGTTACAGGTATCGCTCATGTATCAAATGTGACGCAAATTAAAGTGCTGGCAAAAGAAACGGCATATGATTTACAACAGCATGTGTTTAAAGAAATGGCGAATGAAGGAATCAGTGTCGATTTAATTAACATTTCACCTACTGGGGTAGCTTATACGGTGAGTGATAGTGTATCAAGTCGTGCAGTTGAATTATTAAAAAACCTTGGATATGAGCCAATTGTGACAGAGCATTGTGCAAAAGTATCTATTGTAGGAGCTGGAATGGCTGGGTACCCAGGGGTTACTGCAAAAATCGTTACAGCTTTAGCGGAAAAAGGTATTCAAATTCTGCAATCGGCAGATAGCCATACGACAATTTGGGTTCTTGTAAAAGAAACTGATTTAGTGGAGGCTGTAAATGCATTACATAGTGCGTTTGAGCTTTCAAAAGAAAAGCAACTGGAACAATAAGGAGTGAGACCATGATAGATTTTGGGACAATTGCAACCGCGATGGTAACTCCGTTTGATAAAAACGGAAATATCGATTTTGCAAAGACAACGAAATTGGTAAATTATTTAATAGATAACGGTACAACAGCAATCGTGGTAGGAGGAACGACAGGCGAATCTCCTACATTAACTTCAGAAGAAAAAGTAGCGTTATATCGCCATGTCGTATCTGTTGTCGATAAAAGGGTGCCCGTAATCGCTGGAACAGGTAGCAATAATACGCATGCTTCTATTGACTTAACTAAAAAGGCAACAGAAGTTGGTGTTGATGCAGTAATGCTAGTAGCACCGTATTATAACAAACCGAGTCAAGAAGGAATGTATCAGCACTTTAAAGCAATTGCTGAAAGCACGCCACTTCCGGTTATGCTATATAACGTTCCAGGACGATCTATTGTACAAATCTCCGTTGATACAGTTGTTCGTTTATCAGAAATAGAAAACATTGTTGCGATTAAAGATGCAGGCGGCGATGTGTTAACAATGACAGAAATCATTGAAAAAACAGCGGACGACTTTGCAGTATACAGCGGTGATGACGGTTTAACGTTACCAGCTATGGTAGTTGGAGCGAAAGGTATCGTTTCTGTAGCATCTCATGTTATCGGAAATGAAATGCAAGAAATGATTGCAGCATTCCAAGCAGGAGAATTCAAGAAGGCGCAAAAATTACATCAATTACTTGTAAGAGTAACGGATTCATTATTTATGGCGCCAAGCCCAACGCCAGTAAAAACAGCGTTACAAATGGTTGGGTTAGATGTAGGTTCTGTACGTTTACCACTTCTTCCATTAACAGAAGAAGAAAGAGTAACGTTACAATCTGTCATGCAATCTATCCCTCGTTAATAAAAAATGACCTAGTGTAGAACTAGGTCATTTTTTATTGGTATGAAAATCTTTACCTCTATTTTCTCATCTACATGTGTTTTTATAAGATTATATTATGCCACTTGTTTAATCACTTCTTTATTATGTATTGCAACATGTATAAGAAAATAATTGTAAACCTTTAAATGAATCAAAAAAATATAGTTATTATAGAATAAACATTTGTATAAACGTAATAAACTACCGCTTCTGTTTTTTAGAGAGATCCCCTCAAATGTGACGTAATTCATAAAAAAACTCCATTTTGTAAGTGTTTTTGTTCAATTCTAGAAAAATAAGTCTTGAAAATCCATATTATGAAATTAATTTAGCGTATGTATGGCTATTTTTTCAAAATAATATGGAGTATAAAATCGAAGTAAATATAAAGGAAATACGTTCGATACTTTTGTTATAATTCCGTTCTTTTACCTATTCTTTCGCACGATTTAACTTGTGTTCTATTTCTTGTATCAGGTATAATATGGCTAAGTAGCTTAGTACGGGTATGCTTAGCAAAATTGGTAAAAATTATAATTTGATTACATTTTCATATCATATCGAATAAGATATTTGATTTATATAATGAAAGAGAGGTGAAACCTGGTTTAAAAAATAAACAAGGACATGATATCGCATAACGGTAAGGACATTCGTCTTGGACGGTGAATATATGGTGGTTGTAGAGTTTCCCCTGGTGTCTCTGCAATTTTAGTGAAATCAGTGTTTGAAAGATTTTTAAACCAGGCAACAACATGAAGAGAAAAGAGAATGAGTCTGTTAAAGTATTTGCTCTTGGTGGAGTAGGTGAAATCGGGAAAAACATGTACTGTGTTGAAATTGATTCTGAAATCTTTATTGTAGATGCAGGGTTAATGTTCCCAGGAGATGAAATGTTTGGAATTGATATCGTTATTCCTGATATTACATATTTAGTGGAAAACCAAGAGCGAGTAAAAGGTTTATTTATTACTCACGGTCATGAAGATCATATCGGTGGCATTGTTTACGTACTTCGTAAATTATCAATTCCAGTGTATGCAACGAAATTAACAGTAGGACTTATACAAGAAAAACTTGGCGAAGCGGGTATGTTAGGCCGTGTAGACTTAAAAACAATCGATTCAAATTCAACAGTGGAGTTTAATACTACAACGGTGTCATTCTTTGGAACGACACATAGTATTCCAGATTCTGTTGGTGTTTGTTTCCATACATCAAAAGGTGCGATTGTATATACAGGAGACTTTAAATTCGATCAAACTCCAATTGGAAATAGTGGAGCAGATCTTGGGAAAATGGCACAAATCGGAAATGAAGGCGTACTGTGCTTATTATCTGATAGTACAAATGCTGAGCGTCCAGGCTATACAGGTTCTGAAAAAGAAGTTGGTGTAGAAATTTCTAAAGTGTTCTACGGCGCAGAAGGACGTATTATCGTTGCTTCATTTGCATCCAATGTACATCGTATTCAACAAGTATTTGATGCAGCTGCTGAAACAGGACGAAAAGTAGCTGTTGTAGGACGTAGTATGGTGAAAGTAGTAGATATCGCAAGACGTCTTGGTTATTTAGATGTTCCAGAAGGTATGGTTATTTCACTACAAGAAGTAGACAATTTCCCAGAGAAAAAGGTAGCTATTTTAACGACAGGTAGCCAAGGTGAACCGATGGCGGCCCTTTCTAGAATGGCGAAGCAAGCTCATAAACAAATTTCAATTCGTAAAGGTGATACGGTTATTATTGCGGCTTCTCCAATTCCGGGTAATGAAATATCTGTATCAAAAATTATTGACTTGTTATTTAGAGCGGGAGCTGAAGTTGTTTATTACGGTGAAAGAAAAGTTCACGTTTCAGGTCATGGTAGCCAAGAAGAATTAAAATTAATGTTAAATTTAATGAAACCGAAATATTTTGTACCCGTACATGGTGAGTTCCGTATGCAAAAAGCACATGCATACTTAGCTGAAGATGTAGGCATTGCAAGAGAAAATATCTTTATCGTAGAAAAAGGCGATGTAATTGGTTTTGGTGACGATGAAGCGAACTTAGTTGGTAAAGTGCAAGCGGGCAATGTATTAATTGATGGATTAGGTGTAGGTGACGTTGGTAATATCGTTCTTCGAGATAGAAAAATGTTATCTCAAGATGGAATATTAGTAGTTGTTGTAACACTTGGTAAGGATGAAAAGAAAATTGTTTCTGGTCCAGAAATCATTTCACGTGGTTTTGTGTATGTACGTGAATCAGAAGCGTTAATTGACCGCTCTACAGAGATTGTACGTATGATTGTTGAGCAATCGATTAAAGAATATTCAATTGAATGGTCTATGTTAAAACAAAATATTCGTGAATTATTAGGGCAGTTCTTGTACGAAGAGACAAAGAGAAAGCCTATGATTTTACCGATTATTATGGAAGTATAAAAAAGATCACCTTTACGGGTGATCTTTTTTCTTTTTTAACTCTATCGAATGAAATTTATAACTTAAGAAATAATAGTGATATACGAGTGAAAGGGGATGCGATATGACAGAACGTGATCGTTATACAAATGAAGGGAAAGAGGCTGAGCCGAAAGAAACTGGGAAAGAAGCTTCCATAGTGGAAAAAATTCAACAGCTAGGGCAAACGAATGTACCACAAATGAATGAATCGCGTATTCATTGCTTAACAATCATTGGGCAGGTGGAAGGTCATGTTCAGTTGCCGCCGCAAAATAAAACAACAAAATATGAGCATATCATTCCGCAAATTGTTGCGATAGAACAAAATCCGAAAATTGAAGGTTTACTTTTAATATTAAACACGGTTGGAGGTGACGTTGAAGCAGGGTTAGCAATTTCTGAGATGGTAGCTTCGCTTTCAAAGCCAACGGTATCACTTGTTCTAGGCGGAGGACATTCTATCGGTGTACCGATTGCTGTCTCTACGGACTATTCATTTATTGCGGAAACTGCGACGATGACAATTCATCCTATTCGTCTAACAGGTCTTGTTATAGGTGTGCCGCAAACATTTGAGTATTTAGATAAAATGCAAGAAAGAGTCATTCGATTTGTGACGAAGCATTCGAAAGTAACGGAAGATCGTTTTAAAGAGCTTATGTTTGCGAAAGGGAATTTGACGCGAGATATTGGAACGAATGTAATTGGCGGAGATGCAGTGAAATATGGTCTTATAGATGATGTTGGTGGTATTGGAAATGCGATTCGAAAATTGAACGAATTAATAGATGCACGCGGGGATGATAGTGCAGAAGGGACAATGTTACAATGATTTTATATACAATTATGCCGGAGCAACTTGTCTATCCAGCTGATTATTCGCAATGTGAAAGTCAAAAAGTTGTAAATATAAACGGTGTTGAGTTAATGGTTTCTGAAGAAGAACATGGGTATTATTCTATTGTACGTGTGTTAAGTACGGATCCGCTTCACTACTTAGAGTTTGAGCCTGGTCAGAAAATAACCTTTTAGCAAAAAGAAGGATTTTGTTTAGAAGCTATGGTATAATATAAAAAACAAGACGGTTGAGCAGCCATGAGAGGGCTGCTTTCTTCTGTTTATTTAACAATTTACAAGAAGTGTAAAAATAGAAGATATAAGACCTGAAAAAATAGAGAAAACAGACATATAAGTAGAGCTTTTTTCAGGAAGCTCTACTTACATGTAGAACACGAGGTGAAGAAATGGCAAAACAAAAGCAAAGAGGGACGAAGGCAAAAGCAAGACGCACGATAAAGCCAACTTTGTATTATGAAATCGTCGGTTTAACTCTTTTTGCACTTTCAATCATTACGATTTTACAGCTAGGCGTTGTAGGGAAATCGTTTGTGTTATTTTTTCGCTTCTTCTTTGGTGAGTGGTACATAATTGGTGTGTTGGGTGTAATAGCTTTATCGGTTTCGTTTGTTATAAAACGTGGATGGCCGAACCTATTAAATAAACGGTTAATCGGTTTTTATTTAATAGTATTGGCGATATTAATGTTTAGTCATATTACATTATTTAACCTTCTTACGAAAGATGGAGCAGTGCAAAATACTTCTGTTATTGTAAGTACGAAAGATAACTTCTTTCTTGAAATGAAAAAGGGTCCAGATAGTGTTCATTTAGGCGGTGGTATGTTTGGTGCGCTTATGTTCGCGACATGTTACTTCTTATTTGATGAAGTAGGAGCTTATATTATTGGAATCATTTTAGTGATTCTCGGCATACTTTGTATAACAAATAAGCATATTGGAGAAGTACTTGCCCCTGTAGGAAGAATCCTTAGAAGTCAATTTGAAGTAATGCAAGGGGATTATAAAGATTGGAGATCCAAAAGAACGGCTGAACAAACAGAAAAGAAAAAAACAACGAGAAGCACAAGGAGCAAACGTGCTGCAGAACAAGAAGAAATTATTGAGCCGATGGAAGAAATCTCAATTGATCCTCCCATTATTTCGAATTTCACTGAGAATTATCCAGTAAATGAAGAAGAGGATAAACGAATTAGCGAAGAACAGGAAGTAGAGTTGATAACTTCACCGTCTATTGAAGAGGCTCCGCCTGTTGAAGAATCTAAGAAAAAGCGTGGAGAAAAAATCGTTGAATCGCTAGAGAGTGAAACACAAGCGCCTCCTATGCAATTTTCAAATGTAGAAAATAAAGATTACAAGCTTCCTGCACTTGATATATTGAAATTTCCTAAGAACAAGCAAGTTACAAATGAAAATGCAGAAATTTATGAGAATGCTCGTAAATTAGAACGTACATTCCAAAGCTTTGGAGTGAAAGCGAAAGTAACAAAAGTACATAGAGGTCCTGCAGTTACAAAATATGAAGTGTATCCTGATATGGGAGTAAAGGTAAGCAAAATCGTTAGTTTAAGTGATGATTTAGCACTTGCTTTAGCTGCGAAAGACATTCGTATTGAAGCACCTATTCCCGGGAAATCAGCTGTAGGGATTGAAGTTCCGAACTCAGAAGTTTCTATGGTAACGCTTCGAGAAGTTCTTGATTCTAAGGCTAATAATCATCCGGAAGAGAAGTTGTTAATTGGTCTTGGACGAGATATTACAGGTGAAGCTGTATTAGCCCGTTTAAATAAGATGCCCCATTTACTAGTAGCTGGTGCGACAGGTAGCGGGAAAAGTGTATGTATTAACGGTATTATTGTTAGTATTTTAATGCGTGCAAAACCACACGAAGTAAAATTAATGATGATTGATCCGAAAATGGTAGAGTTAAATGTATATAACGGTGTTCCTCATTTATTAACACCAGTTGTAACTGATCCGAAAAAAGCATCACAAGCTTTGAAAAAAGTTGTGAGCGAGATGGAGCGTCGTTATGAGTTATTTGCTCATAGTGGCACGCGTAATATTGAAGGATACAATGATCATATTAAAGAACATAATAGTCAGTCGGAAGCGAAACAACCGGAATTACCTTATATTGTAGTCATTGTGGACGAGTTAGCAGATTTAATGATGGTTGCTTCATCGGATGTAGAGGATGCAATTATGCGTTTAGCACAAATGGCTCGTGCGGCTGGTATTCATTTAATTATTGCAACGCAGCGCCCGTCAGTAGATGTTATTACCGGAGTTATTAAAGCGAATATACCATCGCGTATTGCATTCGCTGTATCTTCTCAAACAGATTCTCGTACAATTCTTGACGGTGGTGGTGCGGAGAAACTACTAGGTCGTGGAGATATGCTGTTTATACCAATTGGTGCATCGAAGCCTGTACGTGTACAAGGTGCGTTTTTATCAGATGATGAAGTTGAGAGAGTTGTAGAATATGTTATTGGTCAGCAAAAAGCGCAATATCAAGAAGATATGATTCCACAAGATGTTCCTGATACGAAACAGGAAGTAGAAGATGAATTATACGATGAAGCAGTTCAGCTTGTAGTGGAAATGCAAACAGCATCTGTTTCTATGTTGCAACGTAGGTTTAGGGTAGGTTATACGCGAGCTGCCCGTTTAATTGATGCAATGGAAATGAATGGTGTAGTAGGTCCGTATGAAGGTAGTAAACCACGAGAAGTGCTCATTAATGATGTGCAAGAAAAAAGTTCATAAAAAAAGCCTAATTGTTTTTACAATTAGGCTTTTTTATATGCTGGTTTTGTTATATACTATATTCAGTAATGAAGAAAGGGCTTACATTTAAAGTGATTCTTTAGAATACGAATACTTTGGTGTGTTTTTTTGTGAACGTTCGATATTTAATGTAGAAAAATGTTAAATTTTGTTGACACGTATGGGAGCAAGTGGTAAGATTACTTCGAAAAGAATCACTGCCTCATATAATCTTGGAGATAAGGTCCATAAGTTTCTACCTGGCAACCATGAATTGCTGGACTATGAGGGGAAAAGTGTGTAACAAAGGATGTAAGAGATCTTTGTGCCGAACTTTTTCTCGAAATGAGGAATGTTTATGGTGCAAAGTTTTTTTTATGCAGTAAAGAGTGAAAATTGCATCTTAAAAAATTATTAATATTTATTCGACAATTAAGCTTATTTTTAGTATTTAGCAATTTTTATTATGTTGTAAGTTGAAAAAAGAGAAAAGAAGTCTTACATCAGAGGTCGAATAATTGAAATGCGGGGGAGTCTTATGTCAGTAAAATCCGATAGTCGTCACCTATATTTACGGGTGATTGATCACATCAAAGAAAAAATTAAAGATGGAGCTTACAAAGAAAGACAGAAGTTACCATCAGAGTTTGATTTAGCGAAAGAACTTGGTGTAAGTAGGGCGACTTTAAGGGAAGCACTGCGAATTTTAGAAGAAGAAAATGTTGTCATTCGTAGACATGGTGTAGGAACATTTGTAAATGCAAAACCGTTATTTTCTTCTGGGATTGAACAACTTTCTAGTATTACAGATATGATTTCTAGTGTGGGGAAAACACCAGGAACTATCTTTTTATCATCATCTACAACAAGTTTAACAGAAGAAGAAAAAGAGAAGTTTAATAGTGAAGATGGTTTTAATGCAGTAATGATTGAGCGTGTGCGTACAGCAGATGGGGAACCTGTTGTATATTGTATCGATAAACTTGCAAAAGAAATCTTACCAGATTTATCGGGATACAACGAAGAATCATTGCTTACAGTGATACATAACAACACACACAAACGTATCACATACGCAGTTGCTCACATTGAGCCAATTGGCTACCATCCGAAAATCTCACCGATTTTAGAATGTGAACCAGAAACAGCACTGCTAGTTTTAAAACAAATGCACTATGATCAAAATGATGAGCCAATCTTATATTCTATTAATTACTTTAGAGCTGATAAGTTTAGCTTCCACGTATTAAGAAAACGTATGTAGGTGAGTTCCTTTTTAGGGAGGTGACAGCAAGAAGTTAGGGACAGCAGCGTATAAAAAATAGACAATTCATTTCAGGAGGGGTTTCTAGTATGAAGAAAAAAACAGGTCTTTTATTATCATTAACATTAGCAGCAAGCACGGTGTTAGGTGCATGTGGTAACTCGGATAAGGCGAGCAGTGACAAGAAAGAAGATAAAGACTTCAAAGTTGGTATGGTAACGGATGTTGGGGGCGTTGATGATAAATCATTCAACCAATCTTCTTGGGAAGGTTTGAAGAAGTTTGGTAAAGATAATGGGTTAAAGGAAAAGACAAATTATCGTTACCTACAGTCTGAAAAAGAAGCGGATTATATTCCAAACTTAAAGAAATTTTCAAAAGATAAGTATGATTTATCTTTCGGAATTGGTTATAAATTAGAGGGTGCAATTAAAGAAGTAGCAAAAGAAGCTCCAAAACAACAATTCGCAATTGTGGATACTGTTGTAGAGGCACCGAACGTAACAAGCATTACATTTAAAGATCATGAAGGTTCATTCCTTGTAGGTGCGGTAGCGGCTATGTCAACAAAATCGAATAAAGTAGGATTTGTTGGTGGAATGAAGAGTGATTTAATTAGTAAATTCGAAAATGGATTTAAAGCTGGTGCAAAGGCAGTAAATCCAAATATTGAAATCGTATCTGAATATGCAGAAGCATTTGATAAACCGGAAAAAGGTACAGTTCTTGCTTCAGCAATGTATGGTCAAGGCGTAGATGTAATTTATCATGCTGCTGGTGGTACAGGTAACGGCGTGTTCACTGAAGCGAAAAACCGTAAGAAAAAAGGTGAAAATGTTTGGGTAATCGGTGTTGACCGTGACCAAAACCAAGAAGGTATGCCTGAAAACGTAACATTAACTTCAATGGTAAAACGTGTAGATATCGCTGTTGAAAAAGTAGCACAAGAAGCGAAAGATGGTAAATTAAAAGGTGGTAAAGTAGAAGCGTTTGGCTTAAAAGATGACGGTGTCGGTATTGCAAAAACAACTGACAACGTGAAAAAAGTTAACCCTGAAATTTTAACAAAAGTAGAAGAGTTTGAAAAGAAAATTACAGATGGTGAAATTAAAGTACCAGCTACAGATAAAGAGTATAAAGAATATGAAGCTTCTCTAAAAAAATAAATAGAGAAATAGCAAAGGTTAGTTCATAGAACTAACCTTTGTATGTATAAAACTTCCAAATTGCTTAATAAGTTAATAGTGTAATAGGGGAATGTTCCCTGTTAAAAGGAGGAACACAATGGAATACGTAATTGAGATGAATAACATTACGAAAGTATTCCCAGGCATTGTAGCGAATGATGATATTACGCTGCAAGTAAAGCAAGGAGAAATACATGCTTTACTTGGAGAAAATGGTGCAGGGAAATCCACATTGATGAATGTACTATTTGGTTTGTATCAACCAGAACAAGGTGGAATTAAAATTAAAGGAAAGTCTGTAAACATTACCAATCCGAATGTGGCAAATGACCTTGGTATTGGAATGGTTCATCAGCACTTTATGCTTGTTCATAATTTTACAGTTACAGAGAATATTATTCTCGGAAATGAACCGAAGAAAAAAGGGAAAATTGCTGTTGAGGAAGCAGCTAAAGAAATTCAAAAACTGTCTGAACAATACGGATTAGCTGTAGATCCATATGCGAAAATACAGGATATTTCAGTTGGTATGCAGCAGCGTGTTGAGATTTTAAAAACACTTTACCGCGGGGCAGAAATTTTAATATTTGATGAACCGACAGCTGTGTTAACACCGCAAGAAATTCATGAGCTAATTCAAATTATGAAAAAGCTTGTACAAGAGGGAAAATCTATTGTTCTTATTACACATAAGTTGAAAGAAATTATGGAAGTTTGCGATCGTTGTACGATTATTCGTAAAGGAAAAGGAATTGGAACGGTTGATGTTGCAAATACGGATGAAAATAAACTTGCAGAATTAATGGTCGGACGTCAAGTGAATTTTAAAACAGAAAAAATAGACGCGAAGCCAAAAGAAGAGGTACTTTCAATTGCAAATCTTGTTGTTCACGATGCACGTCAACTACCTGCTGTAAAAGGCCTTGACTTAACTGTTCGTGCGGGGGAAATTGTTGGAATTGCAGGGATTGATGGAAACGGACAAAGTGAATTAATAGAAGCAATTACTGGTTTACGAAAAGTTGAGTCAGGTTCTATTGCAATTAAAGGAAAAGAAATAACAAATTGGCCTGTTAGAAGGATAACAGAAGAAGGAATTGGTCATATTCCAGAAGATCGTCATAAACACGGCCTTGTTCTTGATTTTTCAGTTAGAGATAATATAGTTCTGCAAACGTACTATAAAAATCCGTTTTCAAAGAAAGGGATTTTAAATTTTAGTAAAATTACAGAAAAAGCAAAGGCACTTATTGAACAGTTTGATGTACGTACACCTAGTGAGCAAACGTTAGCGCGCGCTTTATCTGGGGGGAATCAACAAAAAGCAATTATTGCACGTGAAGTAGACCGTGATCCAGATTTATTAATCGCGGCACAGCCAACACGTGGTTTAGATGTAGGAGCAATTGAATTTATTCATAAGAGATTAATAGAGCAAAGGGATAAAGGAAAAGGTGTATTACTTTTATCTCTAGAGTTAGATGAAATCTTAAATGTTAGTGACCGAATTGCTGTTATTTATGAAGGGAAAATCGTAGCGATTGTTGATGCGAAAGAAACGAATGAACAACAGCTTGGATTGTTAATGGCTGGAGGAACAAAGAAGGAGCAGGTGGGTACAAATGGCTAAAAAACTTTTAACAGAACGAACGATAAATATTTTAGTCCCAGTACTATCCGTTATTTTTGGCTTACTTGTCGGAGCGATTGTAATGCTAGTTAGTGGCTATGATCCGATTGTTGGTTATAGTGCACTTTGGACAGGAATGTTCGGTAGCCCAAGTGCAATAGGTGAAACGCTTCGTACAATGATACCGCTTATTCTTGCCGGCTTATCAGTGGCGTTTGCATTTCGTACAGGTTTATTTAATATCGGGGTAGAGGGTCAATTACTAGTTGGTTGGCTTGCAGCAGTTTGGTTTGGTTATGCAGTCTCGCTACCAGCTGTTCTTCACATTCCGTTATCTATTTTATTTGCAGCGTTGGTAGGTGGAATTTGGGGTTTCATCCCTGGATATTTAAAGGGGAAATTTCAAGTTAATGAAGTTATTGTAACAATTATGATGAACTATATTGCGTTATACGTAACATATGACATTATTAAACGTTTCTTGCACGAGGGTAATGATAAAACGTACGACATCAAAGCGAGTGCATCATTATCTTCAGACTGGCTTGCTGCCATCACTGATGGTTCGCGCCTTCACTGGGGAATTGTTGTAGCAATTTTAATTGCTATTTTAATGTGGTTCTTATTAGATCGAACAACTTTAGGGTATGAATTAAAATCGGTAGGATTTAATCAACATGCTTCCCAATATGCTGGTATGAAAGTTTCTCGCAATGTAGTATTCTCTATGACAATTGCGGGTGCATTTGCGGGGATTGGTGGAGCGATGGAAGGGTTAGGAACGTTCCAAAGTATGACAGCAATGTCTTCGTTTACAGGAGTAGGATTTGACGGAATTGCCGTAGCCTTACTTGGGGGGAATAATCCGTTTGGTATTATCCTTTCAGCTTTATTATTTGGTGGTTTGAAAAGTGCTTCCCCTCAAATGAACTTTGAGGCAGATGTACCATCAGAGCTTATTAATGTGATTATTGCATGTATCATCTTCTTTGTTGCATGTAGTTATGTGTTAAGATGGGCGCTTACACGCATGAGCAAGGAGGGGAAATAAATGAGCTTTTTAGATATATTAGCCATTCTTGTGACGGGTACGTTATATACATCAGCACCTATAATTTTTACAGCACTAGGTGGTGTATTTAGTGAACGATCGGGTGTTGTAAATATCGGATTAGAAGGACTAATGCTATTTGGTGCATTTATTGGAGTTGTTACAAACTTATTAATGGGTGATACATGGGGAACGATGACTCCGTGGATTGCGTTATTATTTGCGGCAATTGGTAGTGGGTTATTTGCGTTACTTCATGCGGTAGCATCTATTACATTCCGAGCGGATCAAGTTGTAAGTGGTGTAGCGATTAACTTCTTATCTCTTGGGTTAACGGTATTTGCAATTAAGAAGATTTTTGATAAAGGACAGACTGACTTTATTCAGTACCGTATTGAAAAGATTGATATTCCAGGCCTTTCGGATATTCCGGTTTTAGGGAAGATATTCTTCTCTAACGTACCGATAACGTCGTATATTGCTATTATTTTAGCATTCGTTGTTTGGTATGTTATTTATAAAACACCGTTCGGTCTTCGTCTTCGTGCGGTTGGTGAGCATCCAATGGCAGCTGATACGATGGGGATTAACGTATATAAAATGCGCTATATCGGTGTTTGTATATCAGGTGTGTTTGCTGGAATTGGTGGAGCAATTTTTGCAATGTCAATTTCTAATAACTTCTCAGGGGCAACTATTACTGGACAAGGTTTCTTAGCGTTAGCTGCTATGATCTTTGGGAAGTGGAATCCACTAGGTGCATTAGGTGCAGCACTATTCTTTGGTTTTGCACAATCGTTAAGTGTAACAGGTGGGACAATTCCTGTATTAGATCAAATTCCGAGTGTTTTATTAACGATATTACCGTATGTATTCACAATATTAGCACTTGTTGGTTTTGTAGGTCGTTCTGAAGCTCCGAAAGCGTTAGGAACTCCTTATGAAAAAGGAAAACGATAAGTATAAAAAAGCTCGCACATTAGTGCGGGCTTTTTTACATAGACTATATTTAATACAGAATTTTACGATGTTCCTTACAAATGAAAGTTTTTAGAAAGAGCCTAATGTAAGTATAGTGAGGAAGAAAAGTTGATTTTTCATTTCTAAAAACTGTATATTGAAGAGGAATATTCCTACATACGTAAAGGAGGGCTATAAATGAAACTAATGGAACAACAGTTACATGAGTTAGGTGGTTTACGAGTACATATTATTCCAACTGATAAATATAAAACAAATACTTTTGTATTTCGTTTGAAAGCACCTTTAAATGAGGAGACGGTGACAGAGCGTGCTCTATTGCCATACGTACTGCAAAGTGCGACAGAAAAGCTTCCTTCTGTAATTCGCCTTCGTCAATATTTAGAAGAATTATACGGATCTTCCTTGGCAGTAGATGTAAGTAAAAAAGGAGAAGACCATATCATCTCTATATATGTAGACATTGCAAATGAAGTATATTTACATGATGCACCACCGTTATTTGAAAAAGCACTTTCTATGTTATCGGATATAGTTTTACATCCAGCAATAGAGGGGAATGGTTTTCTACCTTCTATCGTAGAAAGTGAAAAAAGAGCGCTCTTGCAACGAATTGAAGCTACGTATGATGATAAAATGCGCTATGCAAACGAGCGTTTAATTGAAGAAATGTGTAAAGTAGAACCGTATCGTTTAAGTGCAAATGGGAAAAAAGAGAGTGTTTCTTCTATTACAAGTGAAAGTTTGTATCAATATTATCAAAAAGTGTTAGCGGAAGATGAAATGGATCTATACATTATTGGTGATATTTCAGAAAACGCAGTTGATCTTGTAAATAAGTATTTTTCTATTTCAGCGCGTCCTGCGAGAGAAAGAAATGTACTTCTTCATAAGAGAAATAATGAAGAAAAAGAAGTTGTGGAAAAACAAGAATTAAAACAAAGTAAATTACACATCGGTTATCGTACGTTTATTACGTATAAAGACGAAGATTATTTTGCGCTGCAATTGTTCAATGGACTGTTTGGAGGATTTTCTCATTCGAAGTTATTCGTTAACGTTCGTGAAAAAAATAGTTTAGCGTACTATGCAGCATCTCGTTTTGAAAGTCATAAAGGCTTATTGTTTGTCATGTCAGGAATCGAAGCGAAAAATTATGAAAAAGCTGTTGAGATTATTAAAGAACAAATGTTAGCGATGCAAAATGGTGATTTTTCTGAAGAAGAGATGCACCAAACGAAAAGTGTCATTCAAAATCAAATATTAGAGGCTATTGATACACCGCGCGGGTTTGTGGAAATGCTGTATCATGGTATTATTTCAGAGCGTACACGTCCGGTTGAAGAATGGCTTACAGGTATTGAAAGTGTGACGAAAGAAGAGATTGTGAAAGTTGCTAAAAATATTGAACTAGATACAATTTACTTTTTACATGGAACGGAGGGAGAATAAATGGAGAAAATTGTTTATAAGCAATTAAAAGAGACACTCTATTATGAAAAACTTCCTAATGGATTAGATGTATATATTTTACCGAAGCAAGGATTTAATAAAACATTTGCCACGTTTACGACAAAATATGGTTCTGTGGATAATACATTTGTGCCATTAGGTAAAGAAGAAATGGTTCGTGTGCCTGATGGGATTGCTCATTTTCTTGAGCATAAATTATTTGAAAAAGAAGATCACGATGCGTTCCAATTGTTTAGTAAACAAGGAGCATCGGCAAATGCTTTCACATCTTTCACAAGAACAGCTTACCTTTTTTCATGTACATCAAATGTAGAACAAAATTTAAATACATTGCTAAACTTCGTACAAGAGCCTTACTTCTCTGAAAAAACAGTTGAAAAAGAGAAGGGGATTATTGGGCAAGAAATTCAAATGTATCAAGATAATCCAGATTGGCGTTTATACTTTGGATTAATTGATAGCTTGTTTGTAAAGCACCCAATTAAAATTGATATTGCAGGGACAATCGAGTCTATTAGCAAAATTACGAAAGACCTATTATATGAATGTTATGAAACATTTTATCATCCGAGCAATATGTTGCTATTTGTTGTGGGTGCAATTGATCCAGAGAAAACAATGGATTTAGTGCGTGAAAATCAAGCGAAAAAAGATTATAAAAACCAATCAGAAATTGTACGTTCATTTGAAGAAGAGCCAGATGAGGTAAATGAAAAGAAGAAAATTATTTCAATGCCTGTACAAACACCTAAATGTTTAGTCGGTATTAAAGCGACAAATTTAAAAGAAAAAGGGGAAGCCCTTTTAAAACAAGAAATTGCGCTTACGCTACTTTTAGATTATTTATTTGGAAAAAGCTCCGTTCATTACGAATCTTTATATAACGAAGGGCTTATTGATGATTCGTTCTCGTATGATTATACGGAGGAGAATAACTTCGGTTTTGCAATGGTTGGCGGCGATACGAAGCAACCTGATGAGCTGGAAGAGCGTTTGAAAGATATTTTATTAAATACAAATTATGATCAATTAGATGAGTTGGCATTAGAACGAGTAAAGAAAAAGAAAATAGGTGGCTTTTTACGCTCCTTGAATTCACCGGAATATATTGCAAATCAATTTACACGATATGCGTTTAATGAATCGAGTCTGTTTGAGGCATTGACTGTATTAGAAAGTCTAACTGTTCAAGATTTACAAGAAGTGGCCAAATTATTATTATCAGAAGAAAAAATGAGTGTTTGTCAAGTTTTACCGAAAAAATAAAAGGTTTCATAATAATGCCCTCATCTTATCATTGATAAATTGTAAGATGAGGGTATTATTTATTTGTAGGAAAAAGATTTTGTTGAGATAAGAGAGGAATTATATGAAAAAGTATGCATTAGTAACTGGAGGAAGCGGAGGGATTGGTTCTGCTATTTCAAAACAATTAATTCAAGATGGATATACAGTATATGTTCATTATAATAACGGTGAAGAGAAAGTGAATGAGTTACAGAAAGAATGGGGTGAAGTGATTCCTGTTCAAGCGAATTTAGCTACTAGTGATGGAGCGGAGCGATTGTGGGAACAAATTGAACATCCCCTTGATGTTATCGTATATGCAGCTGGGAAGAGTATTTTTGGATTAGTAACAGATGTAACGAACGATGAATTAAATTATATGGTAGAACTTCAAGTGAAGAGCATCTATAAACTATTATCAATGGCATTACCAACTATGATTCAGCGGAGAAACGGTAATATTGTACTTATTTCGTCTATATGGGGCCAAATTGGCGCATCATGTGAAGTGCTTTACTCGATGGTAAAAGGTGCACAAAATTCATATGTGAAAGCTTTAGCAAAAGAAGTTTCATTAAGTGGATTAAGGGTTAACGCGGTGGCACCAGGTGCAATTGAAACGGAAATGTTACATGTATTTTCAGAAGAGGATAAGAATGAAATTGCTGAAGAGATTCCGTTAGGCCGATTAGGAATACCGGAAGAAGTAGCGAAAACAGTGTCATTCCTCGTATCACCAGGTGCATCTTACATAACTGGACAAATTATCGGAGTGAATGGTGGTTGGCATTGCTAAAAAATTGTTACATAAAAAATAAAAAACTGTGCAAATTAAGCATGATTCTATTACTAAGTAGTGAGGTGCTTAAACATGTCAGTTTTAGATAATTTTGATCAATGGAAGAGCTTTTTAGGAGAACGTTTAGAACAGGCATCAGGAAAAGGTCTTGATGGTGGTGCTGTATCAGATATGGCATTTCGTGTTGGAGATTATTTAGCAAATGAAGTAGAAGCGCGCAACGATCAAGAGAAATTATTGTCTGAGCTTTGGAAGGTTGCTGATGAACAAGAGCAACATACAATCGCAAACTTAATGGTGAAGTTTGTACAACATAAGTAAAAAATAGAGAGGAGATTCTCCTCTCTATTTTTTTTGTATAATAATAACGCGGGTTAGATTATACATTTAGCTTCCCTATTAAGGTGAAATCATATAATATAGTACGTAGGTGTAAAGTAAGCAAGGGGAGTGATCTTGGATGATTGAATGGTATTTTGAATATGAAATACATAAAAACCGACCTGGCTTGCTTGGTGACGTTTCTTCGTTAATCGGTATGCTCGGCATTAATATTGTCACAATTAATGGTGTAGATAATGCACGACGTGGATTGCTCCTTATGTGTGATAATCAAGAGCAAATCTCTAGACTTGAATCAATTTTAAATACGATGGATAACATAACGGTAACGAAATATCGTCCGCCAAAGCTAAGGGATAAGTTAGCGGTTAGACATGGTAGGTACATACAACGAGATGCAGATGATAAGAAGACATTTCGATTTGTACGTGATGAATTAGGGTTACTTGTAGACTTTATGGCTGAAATAATGAAAAAAGAAGGTCATAAACTAATCGGGATACGAGGAATGCCTCGTGTCGGAAAAACAGAATCCATTGTTGCCGCAAGTGTTTGTGCAAATAAAAGATGGTTATTTGTATCATCTACTCTTATTAAGCAAACTGTTCGTAGTCAATTGATTGAAGATGAGTATAGCGACGACAATATTTTCATCCTAGATGGAATCGTGTCAACAAAGCGTGCTAACGAAAGGCATTGGCAGCTTGTTCGTGAAATTATGAGATTACCTGCAACGAAAGTTGTGGAACATCCTGACGTATTTGTGAGTCAGTCAGAATACACATTGGATGATTTTGATTATATTATCGAGTTGCGTAACGATTATGATGAAGAAATTCAATATAATTTAGTAGATGAAATTGAGCAAGGTACGCAAAATAATTTCTCTATGTTTGACTTTTAAAGAAATATTGAGGTGTTAGTAGTGACAGAATTAAGACAAAAGCTGAAAGATGCAAGAGGAACGAAAGGCTTGTCTATTGATCAGCTGCATGAGATTACAAAAATTCAAAAACGCCATTTAGTAGCGATTGAGGAAGGCAATTATGATGTATTGCCAGGAGCTTTTTATGCGCGTGCATTCATTAAACAATACGCAGATGCGGTTGGCTTAAATGGAGAGGAACTGCTTGTAGAATATCAGAGTACGATACCACAATCTGAAAAACGCGACGTTCCACAAGTATCAACAGGACAAAAAACACAAGAAACAATGCAAAAATCTTCATCATGGCCAATTGCAGATCATATGCCAAAAATTTTAGTTGCGTTGTTAGTAATCGCATTTGGAGTGGTAATTTGGTTTGTTTTCCAAGCGTTAACTGGAAAAGGTGATGAGAAAGTTCCGAATTCTCAAAGTGAGAAAATTGAAGTTAAAAAAGCGGAAAACTCTCCGTTAGATACGAAGAAAGAAGAAGTGAAAGCGGAAGAGCCGAAAAAAGAGGAACCAAAGAAAGAAGAGCCAAAGAAAGAGGAACAACCCGCACAACCAACTGGACAACAAGAAGTAAAAGTAGTTGGAACAACTGGTATAGTATCTACTTTGGAAATTCATAATAATAAAACATTAGAACTGGAAATATCGAGTAAAGGTGCGAGTTATGTAGATGTTAAAGATGATGCGGGGAACGAAATTCTAAACACTACAGTACAAGAGGGCCAAGTAGAAAAACATGATGTATCAACAGTAAAAGAAGTGCGACTTAATATTGGAAATGCAACGAATGTTGAAGTTAAACTGAATGGCCAAGTGGTCGCTTACCCATTGGATACAGAAAAAGAACTTCACCAAAGATTGGTGATAAAAAACCAAGGGATAGAGCAACCTGCACAATAACAGTCATCGCTTCGATGACTTTTTTCAATGAACAAATGTTTTTGATATGATGGAGGAATAGCTGTGAATTTACCAAATAAAATTACAATATCTAGAATCTTCTTAATTCCAATTTTTATGGTAATTATGTTAGCGCCCTTTGATTGGGGTTCATACACAATTGGTGATGTTGATTTACCAATTCAACATTTAGTAGGGGCACTTATCTTTATTATTGCTTCGGCTACAGATTGGATTGATGGATATTACGCAAGAAAGTATAATCTTGTAACGAATTTAGGGAAGTTTCTTGACCCGTTAGCTGATAAATTACTTGTTTCAGCAGCACTTATCACGTTAGTTGAGATGCAATACGTACCTGCTTGGATCGTTATTGTAATTATAAGCCGTGAGTTTGCAGTAACAGGGTTACGCCTTGTACTTGCTGGAACAGGAGAAGTAGTGGCAGCAAATCAGTTAGGAAAAATTAAGACGTGGACACAAATTATTGCGATTGCAGCGTATTTATTACACGATGTACCTTTAAATTTAATCCATATCCCGGTTGCTGATATCTTTATATGGATTGCATTATTCTTTACTGTTATTTCAGGGTGGGATTATTTCTGGAAAAATAGAGCTGCTTTTGTAAACTCAAAATAGAAGTTTATGGGGGAATTGGGATGAATGCTGAAATTATTGCGGTTGGAACTGAATTATTACTTGGACAAATTGCAAATACAAATGCCCAGTTTTTATCTGAAAAGTTAGCTTCAATTGGAATTAATGTGTACTACCATACTGTAGTTGGAGATAATAACAAGCGATTACAGCAGGCAATTGAAGTTGCGGAAGAACGTGCTGACATGCTTATTTTCACAGGTGGATTAGGCCCGACAAAAGATGATTTGACGAAAGAAACGATATCTTCTAGTTTGGGTGGAGAGCTAGTGTATGATGAACAGGCATTAGCATCGATAAGCGAATACTTTAAGCGTACAGGTCGCGAGTTCACAGAGAATAATAAAAAGCAGGCGCTCGTTTTGAATGGAGCAACTGTATTTGCGAATGATCACGGTATGGCACCTGGTATGGGGTTAAATAAGAACGGGAAAGTTTATATTTTATTACCAGGACCACCGAAAGAGATGAAGCCGATGTATATAAGTTATGTAGAGCCTTTTTTACGTAACTTTACAACAGGAGAAAACATTTATTCTCGTGTGCTTCGCTTCTTCGGGATTGGGGAATCTCAATTAGAAGTGAAAGTTCAAGATTTAATTGATGGACAAACGAATCCTACAATCGCCCCACTTGCGAATGATGGAGAAGTGACACTACGTTTAACTGCCAAACATCAAAATGCTGATGAAGCGGCGAAACTCATTCAGCATATGGAAGATTTGATTTTAGAAAGAGTAGGAGAATTTTTCTACGGGTATGATCAAGAGTTTCTGCATGATAAGGCGATAGGGTTATTGAAGAAAAAAGGATTAACTTTAGCGTGTGCAGAAAGTTTAACCGGTGGTCTTTTTGGCAATCAAGTAACAGAAAGTGCTGGTGTGTCTTCAGTATTTAAAGGTGGTGTCATTTGTTATCATAATGATGTGAAGCAGCATGTTTTACATGTACCTGAGGGAGTGTTATCTACTGATGGTGCAGTTAGTAAAGAATGTGCTCGTTATCTTGCTGAAAATGTTAAGGGTTTATTAAAAGCAGATATCGGAATTAGCTTCACTGGGGTAGCAGGACCGGATGCTTCAGAACATAAAGAGCCGGGAACGGTATTTGTTGGATTGGCGATGAAGGATGAACCAACTGTAGTCTTTTCTCTTAATTTAAGTGGAAGTCGTCAACAAATTAGGGAACGTTCAGCGAAATATGGATTTTATCATTTATATAAAAAGCTAGAAGAGATATAAGTTTCTTCTAGCTTTTTTTATGCTTAAATGCAGTTTTATTTAATGGAAAATAAAAAAATCGAATAAATGTTCGATTTTTGTTGGCAAATTGAATTGAAAATAGGTATAATAAGATTAGCAATTCAGTTAAGGAGGAATTTTGAATGAGTGATCGTCAAGCGGCATTAGATATGGCGTTAAAACAAATAGAGAAGCAATTCGGTAAAGGTTCAATTATGAAATTAGGAGAACAAGCGGAGCGTAGAGTTTCTACAATTTCAAGTGGTTCTTTAGCACTTGATGTGGCACTAGGGGTAGGCGGATACCCACGTGGCCGTATTATTGAAATTTACGGACCTGAAAGTTCAGGTAAAACAACAGTTTCATTACACGCAATCGCTGAAGTACAGCGTCAAGGTGGACAAGCAGCGTTCATTGATGCGGAGCATGCGATGGATCCTGTATATGCACAAAAATTAGGCGTTAACATAGATGAATTACTATTATCACAACCTGATACAGGGGAGCAAGGTTTAGAAATCGCAGAAGCACTTGTACGAAGTGGTGCGGTTGATATTATTGTAATTGACTCTGTAGCAGCTCTTGTACCGAAAGCTGAAATCGAAGGAGACATGGGTGACTCACACGTAGGTTTACAAGCTCGTTTAATGTCTCAAGCACTTCGTAAACTTTCAGGTGCAATTAATAAATCAAAAACAATCGCAATCTTTATTAACCAAATTCGTGAAAAAGTTGGGGTTATGTTCGGAAATCAACTACAAGTTGCTTAGTCAGAGTGTAGTACTTGAATCTTTATTTGTCTTCTTCATTTAAGTCTTTATAAGGGATTTCTTATAAGGAGAGATTAAAGTGGCGGTGACAATTGGAAATAGAACTTATCGAAACATAGAACAATGGCAAGTGGATTTTATTGCGACACATGCGGAGAGAAAATTAAAAGATATAGGTAAAGAAATTGATCTTGATGAAAGGCGAGTAGGTGAAATATTAAAGTTACTCGGAATTAAAAGAACCAGACATAGGAAGATTTACTTGCCTAAAACCGCAGAAGTTAAGCAAGAGTTAAAAAATCCATATTTATCACATGTTGAAATTGCCGTTAAGTATGGCGTATCCGATACATGTGTTGCTAAAAGGAGAAAAGAGCTTAATGTAAAGGTCAGAAAGAAAAATTATGATACTTTACTGGAACAACAGGTTGAACAGATATTGTTAAGCTTAGATTTGGCGTTCATTAAGCAAAAAAGAATCGATAAGTGGTCTATTGATTTCTACTTAGGTAGAAAATATTGTTTAGATGTCCATGGAAAATGGGCACACTCACTCAAAAAAATAAAAGAACGAGATAAAAGAAAACTTTTATTTATGGAAGAGAGCTGCTATAAATATCTTGTTATACATGAAGAAGAGCTAGCGAATAAAGAAAAAGTCACGCAAAAGATTAAGGAGTTTACCTTGGGTTTCCCTTGCTAGTGATAGCATGTTAAAAAACCTTGTGAACCTTATTGCCTAAGGGTGTAACTATTCATATAGTTGCTAACGGTGAAGCCCACCATTATTTAGGGTAATACCGTGCCAAGCTTCATATTTATATGGGGAAGGTGTAGAGACTACCGAAAAGGACTTTTAGTTAACTGAGTAGGGTACGGCAGATGATAGGCTACTGCTGGAAGTGCAAGGCTCTCTGTAAAGAGATGAAGAGATAGTCCGGACTATAGAGATGGAAAATCTATAGATAGTGCCAGAAACAACTCCAGGTGGTCGTGCGTTGAAATTCTATTCAACAGTTCGTCTTGAAGTACGTCGTGCGGAGCAATTAAAGCAAGGTAACGATATCGTTGGTAATAAAACGAAAGTAAAAGTAGTTAAGAATAAAGTAGCACCACCATTCCGTGTTGCTGAAGTTGATATTATGTACGGAGAAGGTATTTCAAGAGAAGGTGAAATCTTAGATATGGCTTCTGAACTTGATATCGTTCAAAAGAGTGGTGCTTGGTACTCTTATAATGAAGAGCGTTTAGGACAAGGTCGTGAAAATTCGAAGCAATTCTTAAAAGAGAATACGGATTTAAGAGAGGAAATTGCCTTCTTTGTTCGTGATCATCACGGAATTGGTGAAGACTCTGGTGTGGAAGACGCGGAAGATTCAAATCTTCAAGATTAAAAAATAAAAGACACGGGACCGTGTCTTTTATTTTTAATTATTATGAAAGCGTTGTATATCGTTGGAGAGAAAATATTTAATCTGCATAAAAGGCTATGTATAAAGAGGAATATATGCATGTTTTATATGAATAAACTGGAATTTACTAAGGTTTTCCAGGATAATATGCTGTCTGCTTTTTAAATTCATATATGAATTAGGGCTGAAGGTAAAGAAAGTAAAAGTAGACAACGCTTGACAATGAAAATTGCGATAGATACAATGAGAATGTATATTTTTTCTTATATACGAAACACTCTTCTCAAGAAGAGAAGTAATATTCGGAGTAAGACTTAAATCTTGCCGAAATAATAATATGACATTTTAATTGTGAAATGAAGAAAGTCCCTTAAAAAAGTGGGACGACGGTCTTTGCTGTATGTTGGTATTCAATGTACATGCCGACAGTCTTTTTTCATTCATAGCAAGGGGAGGTGAAATCATGAGTAGTACAGTTTGGATACTCATCTCCATTTTGCTTGCAACAGTCGGTGCAGTTGTTGGCTTTTTTGTTCGAAAGTCTATTGCTGAAGCGAAGATTAATGGTGCAGCTAATGAAGCGAAACGTATTCTAGACGAAGCGAATCGTGAGGCTGAAGCACTTAAGAAAGAAGCGCTTTTAGAAGCAAAGGATGAAATTCATACACTTCGTACAGAAGCTGAATTAGAAATTCGTGACCGTAGAAGCGAATTACAAAAACAAGAAAATCGTTTAATGCAAAAAGAAGAGAACCTTGATCGTAAAGACGAAACGCTCGATAAACGCGAGCTACAGTTAGAAAAGAAAGAGGATTCTCTTGTAGCGAGACAACAACAGATTGAAGAGTTGGAAAGCAAAGTGGGAGAGTTAGTTCAAAAGCAACAAACAGAATTAGAGCGCATTTCCAATCTGACACGCGAACAAGCGAAAGCAATTATTCTTGGTAAAGTAGAAAGTGAAGTTTCTCATGAAATTGCCGTAATGGTAAAAGAAAGTGAAGTTCGTGCGAAAGAAGAAGCGGATAAGAAAGCAAAAGAAATCTTATCTCTTGCAATGCAAAGATGTGCAGCTGATCATGTTGCTGAAACAACCGTTTCGGTTGTAAATCTTCCAAATGACGAAATGAAGGGACGTATTATCGGACGTGAAGGTCGAAATATTCGTACGTTAGAAACGTTAACAGGTATTGACCTTATTATCGATGATACACCAGAAGCGGTTATCCTTTCTGGATTCGACCCAATTCGTCGTGAAACAGCTCGTATCGCTCTTGATAAACTAGTACAGGACGGACGTATTCACCCAGCGCGTATTGAAGAGATGGTCGAAAAATCAAGACGTGAAGTGGACGAGTATATTCGCGAAGTTGGAGAGCAAACAACGTTTGAAGTGGGTGTTCACGGATTACATCCAGATTTAATTAAGATTTTAGGTCGTTTAAAATACCGTACAAGTTACGGACAAAACGTCTTAAAACACTCTATGGAAGTTGCATATTTAACTGGACTCATGGCAGCAGAGCTTGGTGAGGATGAAAAACTAGCAAGACGTGCTGGTCTATTACATGATATCGGTAAAGCGATTGACCATGAAGTAGAAGGTAGCCACGTTGAAATTGGTGTCGAACTCGCAACGAAGTATAAAGAGCATCCTGTAGTTATAAACAGTATTGCATCTCACCACGGGGACACAGAACCAACTTCTATCATTGCAGTTTTAGTTGCAGCAGCAGATGCATTATCAGCTGCAAGACCTGGAGCTCGTAGTGAAACGCTTGAGAACTATATTCGTCGTCTTGAAAAGTTAGAAGAGATTTCAGAGTCTTATGAAGGCGTAGAAAAATCTTTCGCAATTCAAGCAGGACGAGAAGTTCGTATTCTGGTAAAGCCAGATACAATTGATGATTTAGAAGCTCATCGTTTAGCTCGTGATATTCGAAAACGTATTGAAAATGAACTGGATTATCCAGGGCATATTAAAGTAACTGTTATTCGTGAAACACGTGCAGTGGAATACGCAAAATAAAGTGGTGAAACACCACTTTATTTTTTTGTGTTGGAATTGGTTAAAATAAAGGAAATTAGCATACAAGTGAAACGAACTTATAATACATATATGGTAAGGGAATCACTTGAAGCTATAGTAATAAAAAATGTAGTACATAGGAAGGGTAAGACATATGAGAATATTATTTGTTGGGGATGTAGTAGGATCTCCTGGTAGAGGTATGATTCAACAATACGTACCGGCATTAAAGAAAAAATATACACCTACAGTAACCATTATTAATGGAGAAAATGCAGCAGGTGGACGTGGAATTACGGAAAAAATATATCGAAACTTTTTAGAATGCGGGGCACAAGCGGTTACACTTGGAAACCACGCTTGGGATAACCGTGAAGTATTTGAATTTATTGATGACGCAAAATATCTTGCAAGACCAGCTAACTTCCCAGAAGGAACTCCAGGAAAAGGACTTATCTTTGTGAATTGCAATGGAACAGAAGTTGCAGTTATTAACTTACAAGGACGTACATTCCTTCCTCCAATTGATTGCCCATTCCGTAAAGTGGATGAATTAATTAACATTGCAAAAAAACGTACGAATATTATCTTTATTGATTTTCATGCGGAAACTACAAGTGAAAAACAAGCGTTAGGTTGGTATGTAGATGGTCGTGCTACAGCAGTAGTAGGTACACATACACATGTTCCTACAGCAGATAATCGTATTTTACCAAGCGGGACGGCATATATCACAGATGTTGGTATGACAGGGCCTTACGATGGGATTTTAGGTATGGATCGAGAAGCGGTATTGAAGAAATTTTTAACAAACTTACCAGTACGATTTGAAGTGACAAGTGGTAGAACGCAATTAAGTGCAGTGCTAGTTGATGTGGATCCTAATACAGGAAAAGCTAAGAAAATTCAGCGTATCTTAATTAATGATGATCAACCGTTTTTTGAGTAATTTCTAGGTAAAATTAGAAAAGTTATTATTTTTTAATTTTTTAGAAAAATTACAGAAATTTAGCAGGAATACGCGTCATTCCTCGTGAATATAAGTTAAAGTGAAATAATTGCTAATACTTTTTATAGAAACGAGGAGGAAACGCGGAATGGAAATATTAAAAGTTAAAGCAACGTCGGTCCCTAATTCTGTAGCTGGTGCACTTGCAGGTGTTATTCGCGAACGCGGAACAGCAGAAATTCAAGCCATTGGTGCAGGTGCATTGAACCAAGCGGTAAAGGCAGTAGCAATTGCAAGAGGATTTGTAGCGCCTAGTGGTTTGGACCTGATTTGTATCCCAGCGTTCACAGATATTATGATTGATGGGGAAGAGCGTACAGCAATAAAATTAATTGTAGAACCTCGTTAAGTTTAAACAACCTGTTTGCAGTATGCAAACAGGTTGTTTTTATAATGGAGGAATGGAAATGAAAATTTTTGATGCTCATTGTGATGTACTCTTTCAGTTATGGAGTGCACAGGGGAAAAAGGATTTTAAAAACGATCCGCAATTACATATTACATTTGAACAATTAAAGAAAAGAAAAGGGAGTATACAATGTTTTGCTATATATGTGCCAGAAACGGTGCTATATGAAAAACGCTTTGAAGTGGCATTACAAATGGTAGATATTTTTTATAATGAAATTTTATCATTACCGGGTGTGAAGGTTATTCAGACAAAAGATGATATTAACATGTTAAAACAGGACGAGATTGGAGCGATATTAACACTAGAAGGATGCGAAGCAATTGGAAAAGATGCAATGAAATTACGGTTGTTTTATCGTCTAGGAGTACGTTCTTTTGGGCTAACATGGAATTATGCCAATCTATTAGCTGATGGTGCACTAGAGACACGTGAGGCGGGTTTAACGACTTTTGGTAAACATGTTGTACAAGAACTTAATACGTTACATGTATGGACTGATGTATCTCATCTAAATGAAAGAAGCTTTTGGGATGTGATAGAAATTGCAAAAAATCCTATTGCCTCCCATTCAAATTGTACGAAACTTTGTCAGCACCCACGTAATTTAAACGATGAACAACTTAGAGCTCTTATAAAGCGAAATAGCATGATCGGTGTTACTTTTGTACCACAGTTTCTAACAAGTGAAAAACAAGCGAATATAGCGGATATAGTAAAACATATCGAATATATTTGTTCATTAGGTGGAGAGAACAATATAGGATTTGGTTCCGATTTTGATGGGATATTAGAAACAGTTGTAAATGTATCAGCGTATAGAGAATACGAAAATGTAATGAATGAGCTGTGTAAACACTATGCAGCATCTACTGTAGAGCGATTTTTATATGATAATTTTGTGGAACATATAAGCTTTTAAGATTTTTGTTTTAAAAATCCAGAAAAATTAGAATTAATTCATTTGATATTATTGTTTTTTTTAAGACCTAATACTAGAATGAAAAACAAAATAGCTTTATACTAAAGATTCAGGGAAATCAGAAGAGGCATAATTTGCGTCCGTTGTAGTTTATTTGTACAAAAAATGCTAAACTATTACTGTAAAAAAATACACTACAATGAATGCAGCCAAAAGGGGTGTAGGAGATGATTAGTCAACTTTCATGGAAAGTTGGAGGCCAACAAGGTGAAGGAATTGAAAGTACAGGAGAAATCTTCTGTATTGCATTAAACCGATTAGGATATTACCTATACGGTTACCGCCACTTCTCATCACGTATTAAAGGCGGCCATACAAATAATAAAATTCGTGTAAGTACAACAGAAGTACGCGCGATCTCAGATGATTTAGATATTTTAATTGCTTTTGATCAAGAAACTATTGATTTTAACTTCCACGAACTACGTCCAGGTGGAATTGTAGTTGCGGATGCGAAATTTAATCCGACAATACCTGATAATACAGATGTAAATCTATATGTGATACCGTTTACAGATATTGCTTCAGAATTAGGCACATCATTAATGAAAAACATGGTTGCTGTTGGGGCATCAAGTGCGGTATTAGGATTAGATGAAACAGCTTATTTAGATGTTGTTGAAGAGATCTTTGGTCGTAAAGGAGAGCAAGTTGTTCAAAAGAATATGGACGCAATTAAGCGCGGCTCTCAATATATGAAAGAATTGCTAGGTGAGAAAGTAAACATGATGCAGCTTGAAAAAGCTGATGGTAAGAAACGTATGTTTATGATTGGAAACGATGCAATCGCATTTGGTGCGGTAGCTGGTGGTGCTCGCTTTATGTCTGCATATCCAATTACACCTGCATCTGAAATTATGGAATACTTAATCAAAAAATTGCCAAAAGTTGGCGGGACAGTAATCCAAACTGAGGATGAAATCGCAGCTTGTACAATGGCAATCGGTGCAAACTATGCTGGTGTTCGTACATTAACCGCATCTGCTGGTCCGGGTCTATCTTTAATGATGGAAGCGATTGGTTTAGCAGGTATTACAGAAACACCATTAGTAATTGTTGATACACAACGTGGTGGTCCAAGTACAGGATTACCAACGAAACAAGAGCAGTCTGATTTAATGGCGATGATTTACGGTACGCACGGTGAGATTCCAAAAATCGTCATGGCGCCAAGTACAGTTGAAGAAGCTTTCTATGATATTGTAGAAGCATTTAACCTAGCTGAAGAATATCAAGTTCCTGTTATTTTCTTAACGGATTTACAGCTTTCTTTAGGAAAACAAACGGTAGAGCCGCTTACGTTAGATAAAGTGGAAATTCGTCGCGGTAAGCTTGATTTAGAAGCGGAATTACCAGAACGTGAAAATAAAGCATACTTCAAGCGTTATGAAGTAACAGAAGATGGCGTTTCACCACGTGTTTTACCTGGTATGAAAAATGGTGTTCACCATGTTACAGGTGTAGAACATGATGAAACGGGTAAACCATCTGAATCAGCAATAAACCGTAAAGATCAAATGGACAAACGTTTCCGTAAAATGGAGAACTTGAAGTTTAATACCCCTGTTTATAAAAATGTTAAGCATGAAGAAGCAGACGTATTGCTTGTTGGATTTAACTCAACTCGTGGTGCGATCGAAGAAGCAATGGAGCGCTTAGAACAAGAGGGTATGAAAGTAAACCATGCTCATGTGCGTTTAATTCACCCGTTCCCAACAGCTGAAATCGATCCACTTGTGAAAAATGCGAAGCGTGTTGTAGTGGTAGAAAACAACGCAACAGGTCAGCTTGCTAACATTATGAAAATGAATCTTGGTAACGGTGAGAAAATTTCTAGTCTTTTAAAATATGATGGGAACCCATTCTTGCCGAAAGAGATTTACAACGAATGCAAAAAAGGGGTTGTATTAAATGGCAACATTTAAGGACTTTCGTAACAGTGTAAAACCAAACTGGTGCCCAGGTTGCGGAGACTTCTCGGTGCAAGCTGCAATTCAACGTGCGGCAGCTAACGTTGGCTTAAATCCAGATGAACTTGCTGTTATTTCTGGTATCGGCTGTTCAGGTCGTATTTCAGGTTATATTAATTCGTACGGTGTGCATAGTATTCATGGTCGTGCCCTTCCGATTGCACAAGGTGTGAAAATGGCAAATCGTGATTTAACAGTTATCGCATCAGGTGGTGACGGTGATGGATTTGCGATTGGTATGGGACATACAATCCATTCTATTCGTCGTAACATCGACATTACGTACATCGTAATGGATAACCAAATTTACGGATTAACAAAAGGGCAAACTTCACCACGTAGTGAAGCTGGATTTAAAACGAAGAGCACACCACAAGGTTCAATTGAGCCATCACTAAATGTTATGGAAATGGCTTTAACAGCTGGTGCGACATTTGTGGCGCAAAGCTTTTCAAGTGATTTAAAAGAATTAACACAAATTATTGAAGCTGGTATTAACCATAAAGGTTTTTCATTAATTAACGTATACAGTCCATGTGTTACTTACAATAAAGTAAATACTTACGATTGGTTTAAAGAGAATTTAACAAAACTAAGTACAGTAGAGGGATATGATCCGTCTAATCGCATGATGGCTATGCAAACGTTAATGGAAAATAACGGATTAGTAACAGGTTTAATTTATCAAAATACAGCGCAACCTTCATACCAAGAACTTGTAAAAGGCTATAGTGAGAAGCCTTTAGTGCAAGCTGATTTAAATATGGATCAGAAAATGTTTGATGAACTTGTTGCTGAATTTATGTAATATAAGAAGAGGAGGTTGCCATGTGGCAACCTTTTTTTATGAGAAAATATAGGATAGTCTTGTTTACTTAGAAAATTCAGAATGGTAAAATAATATATAAATCGTTGTATGAAAATGGTGAGTTCATTGTATATGAAATGTAAGATCCAAACAGAGCCTCTTGCTTGTTAAAATTGGCGAAACGCTTCATACTATGGTAATGTTTATAAGGATAAAGCAATATGCTTTAGGGTAGGACAAAAAGAAATGTTAAAAGGGAATGTCTATTTGTGTGTGGGGAAGACTTCATTTTTATAAATGATTAGATTGACTACTCAAGTTTCAAAGGACAAGTTATCTCTCAAGCTATCTAACCATTTTTGAAGTGAGTCTAAGCGCATTAAAATGGGCTATAGAGTGTGTATAGTTAAGGGTGAAAGGAGATTACCGATGAACGAGCAACAACGATTAGCAAATCAACAAGCAAATTCCTCTACGAAAAAAGAAGAGAAAGATTATAGTAAATACTTTGAAAGTGTATACCAACCACCTTCCTTAAAAGATGCGAAAAAACGAGGGAAAGAAGAAGTTAAAATTGAACGGGATTTTGGCTTACCTGAAGAGTTTCGCAATTTTGGCACAGGAAGAAAGTTCTATATTCGTACATATGGTTGTCAAATGAATGAGCATGATACGGAAGTAATGGCGGGTATTTTCACTGCACTTGGATATGAACCAACCTTTTCAACTGAAGATGCAGATGTAGTGTTATTAAATACTTGTGCCATTCGTGAAAATGCTGAAAATAAAGTGTTCGGTGAACTAGGTCATTTAAAGTCATTAAAACGAAGAAATCCGGACCTTTTAATTGGTGTATGTGGTTGTATGTCGCAAGAAGAGTCTGTTGTAAATAAAATTATGCAAAAAAATCAGCATGTAGATATGGTGTTTGGAACGCATAATATTCATAGATTACCGTACATTCTAAAGGATGCAATGTTCTCGAAGGAGACGGTAGTTGAAGTTTGGTCAAAAGAAGGGGATGTAATTGAAAACCTTCCGAAAGTACGCCGTGGTGATATTAAAGCTTGGGTAAATATTATGTATGGCTGTGATAAGTTTTGTACATATTGTATCGTACCGTATACACGTGGAAAAGAGCGAAGCAGACGTCCAGAAGACATTATCCAAGAGATTCGCCATTTAGCTGCGAATGGCTATAAAGAAATTACGTTACTTGGACAGAACGTAAATGCATATGGTAAAGACTTTGAAGATTTTGAATACGGACTTGGTGATTTAATGGACGAACTCCGTAAAGTTGATATTGCCCGTATTCGTTTTACAACGAGCCATCCACGCGATTTCGATGATCACTTAATTGAAGTGCTTGGAAAAGGTGGAAACTTAGTAGAACATATTCACTTACCGGTTCAATCTGGAAGCACAGAAATGTTGAAAATTATGGCACGTAAATATTCACGTGAGCATTATTTAGAGCTTGTAAGAAAAATTAAAGAAGCAATTCCAAACGCGGTATTAACGACTGATATTATCGTCGGTTTCCCAAATGAAACTGATGAGCAATTTGAAGAAACGATGTCGTTATATCGTGAAGTAGGATTTGATACTGCCTTTACCTTTATTTATTCTCCGCGCGAAGGTACACCAGCTGCAAAAATGAAAGATAATGTACCGATGGAAGTGAAGAAAGAACGTCTTCAACGCTTAAATACATTAGTAAATAAATTGGCAATTGAAAAGAATGATCGTTATAAAGGCCAAATTGTAGAAGTGTTAGTTGATGGGGAAAGTAAAAATAACGCGGAAGTACTTGCAGGTTATACTCGTACGAATAAACTTGTAAACTTCGTTGCGCCAAAATCTTTAATTGGTCAGCTTGTGAAAGTAAAAGTAACGGATGCGAAAACTTGGTCTCTTAACGGAGAATTAGTTGAAGAGCCGATTGAGGTGGAATAATTGATGAAAGTATATACGAAAGATGACATTGTTGAGCAAGCAAAAGAATTAGCAAAAATGATTTCTGAAACAGAAGAAGTTGATTTCTTTAAGAAAGCAGAGGCGCAAATTCATAAAAATGAAAATGTAAAGCGTGCAATTGATGAAATTAAAGCACTGCAAAAGCAAGCAGTAAACTTGCAACATTACGGGAAATGGGAAGCTTTGAAAAAAGTAGAAGCTGAAATTGATGCATTGCAAGATAAGTTGGATAGTATCCCAGTTGTACAAGAATTTAAATCTTCACAAACATATGTAAATGACTTACTACAGTTAGTTGCCAGTACGATTTCTAACAACGTAACAGATGAAATATTAATTTCAACTAATGGTGATGTATTGAAGGGTGAAACGGGCGCAGAGGTAGAAAGTAAAAAAGGAAATTGTGGTTGTTAAAGAGATGTCGAATTGACATCTCTTTTTTTAGTGGGTTAAACGTAAGTTCTTCTCGAAAAAAGAATGACACATTCCGCTATTGTCACGCATATGATTAAGTGAATAGTGATTGAGGAGGGTTACGAATGTCCGAATTTAGAGAGATTATTACAAAAGCAGTGGTTGGAAAAGGACGTAAGTATACAAAGTCAACGCATACATGTGAATCGAATAATGAGCCAACAAGTATTTTAGGGTGCTGGGTAATTAACCACTCGTACGAAGCAAGAAAGAATGGAAAGCATGTGGAAATTGAAGGTTTCTATGATGTGAACACTTGGTATTCGTTTGATGGTAATACAAAGACAGAAGTTGTGACAGAACGTGTGAACTACACGGATGAAGTGAGTATCGGGTATCGTGATAAAAACTTTTCTGGTGATGATTTAGAAATTATTGCTCGTGTCATTCAGCCACCAAATTGTTTAGAAGCTCTTGTATCACCAAATGGTAATAAAATTGTTGTGACTGTAGAACGTGAATTTGTAACAGAAGTAGTTGGAGAAACGAAAATTTGTGTAAGTGTAAATCCTGAAGGTTGTGTAGAATCAGACGAAGATTTCCAAATCGATGATGATGAGTTTGAAGAATTAGATCCGAACTTTATCGTTGACGCAGAAGAAGAGTAATAGAAAGCTAGGGAGAAGTTCTTCCTAGCTTTTTACTTTACATAAGTAGTGCTTGAATGAACATGATTCCTTATGAAATGTGCTATAATGAAGAAAGACTCCTGAAATAGGAGATATGGATGTCCGTGAAGTGTGACATATATGAATATAGATTATTATGTAAGAATTATGGAGGATAAGTATGACGCAATATACGCCTATGATACAGCAATATTTAAAGGTTAAGGCAGACTATCAAGATGCCTTTTTATTTTTTCGCTTAGGCGACTTTTATGAAATGTTCTTTGAGGATGCGGTTAAAGCAGCTCATGAACTTGAAATTACATTAACGAGCCGAGATGGTGGTAGTAGCGATCGTATACCGATGTGCGGTGTACCGCATCATGCGGCTAAAAACTATATTGAACAACTTGTTGAAAAAGGATATAAAGTAGCGGTTTGTGAGCAAGTGGAAGATCCAAAAACAGCTAAAGGTGTAGTGCGCCGTGAAGTCGTACAACTCATTACGCCAGGAACGATGATGGAAGGGCGTACTATTGATGAGAAAGAAAATAACTTCTTAGCAGCATTAACACATTTTGAAGATGGATCGTATGCTTTAGCTTGTAATGATTTAACGACTGGACAAAATACAGTAACGTTGTTAACAGGTTCAGTAGAAGATATTTTATTAGAAGTGTATGCAACTGGTTCAAAAGAAATTGTTGTAGATTCTACATTTTCGAAAGATGAATTAAATAAATTAACTGAAACATTAAAAATGACGATTTCGTATGAAGATGCAACAACTATTCCAGAAGGGCTAGAACATCTTGTGAAAAATGTTTCACAAGCAAAGTTAATTAAAGCAATTGGTCGCTTATTTAACTATGTAATAAGAACACAAAAACGTTCGTTAGATCACTTGCAACCAGTTGAAATTTATTATACGAACCAGTTTATGAAAATTGATGTGCATTCAAAGCGAAATTTAGAGCTGACAGAAACACTTCGAACGAAAGAAAAAACAGGATCATTATTATGGCTATTAGATAAAACGAAAACAGCTATGGGTGGTCGTATGTTAAAACAGTGGATGGAACGTCCACTTATTCAGAAAGAAAAAGTTGAAGAGCGTTTAGAAATGGTTGAAACGTTTGTAAATGATTACTTCTTACGTGAAGATTTAAAAGAAAAGTTAAAAGAAGTATATGATTTAGAACGTTTAGCAGGGAAAGTTGCGTTTGGTAATGTGAATGCACGGGATTTATTACAGTTAAGACGATCTTTACTTCAAGTACCAGCTATTTTAGAAGCGATTAGTTTGTTAGATAATGCTTATGCAGCAAGGTTAATTCAAGGTGCGGATCCATGTGAGAGTTTAACTGAATTACTTGGAAGAAGTATTCAAGAAAACCCACCGCTTTCTATTAAAGATGGAGATATTATTAAAGACGGTTATAATGACAAGCTGGATCAATATCGTTACGTTAGTAAAAACGGAAAAACGTGGATCGCTGAGCTTGAAAAACGAGAGCGTGATATTACAGGAGTTAAATCATTAAAAATCGGGTACAACCGTATTTTCGGTTATTACATTGAAGTAACGAAAGCGAACCTTGCAGCATTACCAGAAGGTCGCTATGAGCGTAAACAAACGCTTGCTAATGCTGAACGTTTCATAACAGATGAGCTGAAAGAAAAAGAAACGTTAATCTTAGAAGCAGAAGAAAAAATTGTACAATTAGAATACGATTTATTTACAGCGCTTCGCGAAGAAGTCAAAGTATTCATTCCGAAATTACAGCATTTAGCGAAAGTAATTAGTGAACTAGACGTACTGCAAAGTTTTGCGACAGTTAGTGAAGAAGAACAGTTTGTAAAACCTGTTTTAACAACTAAGCGCGAAATCTTTATTAAAGATGGTCGTCATCCTGTCGTTGAAAAAGTATTGAACGGGAAATTGTATGTACCGAATGATTGTATTATGCCAGAGAAGATGGATGTCTTTTTAATTACAGGACCGAACATGTCTGGTAAAAGTACGTATATGAGACAATTAGCACTTGTAACTGTTATGTCGCAAATCGGTTGTTTCGTACCAGCAACTGAAGCAGTATTACCTGTATTTGATCAAATCTTTACGAGAATTGGTGCAGCGGATGATTTAATTTCAGGTCAAAGTACATTTATGGTCGAAATGCTAGAAGCGAAAAATGCCATTGCAAATGCATCAGAAAGAAGTTTAATTTTATTCGATGAAATTGGACGCGGTACATCTACGTATGATGGCATGGCACTTGCGCAAGCAATCATTGAACATATTCATGACCAAATTGGGGCAAAAACGTTATTCTCTACGCATTATCATGAGTTGACGGTGTTAGAAGAAAGTTTAGATCAACTGAAGAATGTACACGTTTCAGCTATTGAAGAGAACGGAAAAGTAGTATTCCTTCATAAAATTCAAGATGGAGCAGCTGATAAAAGTTACGGAATTCACGTGGCGCAACTTGCGGAGCTCCCAGATAGCTTAATCGCTCGTGCGAAAGAAGTGTTAGCACAACTAGAAGGACAAGAAGAAATTATTATTCCAAAGCGTGTAGAAGTGAAAGCGCAAGAGCAAGAAGTAATTCCAGAACCTGTAGTTGTAAAAGAAGAACCAGTAGAAATAGAAGAAACGAAGGTAGAGACTGAAGAAGAATCGCAACTATCATTCTTTGGTGGAGAACAGTCTTCGAAAAAACAAGACAAGCCAGTTTTAGATGCAAAAGAAACGGCAGTACTTACGCAAATTAAAAAAATTGATTTACTTGATATGACACCTTTAGAAGCGATGAACGAACTGTATCGCTTGCAGAAAAAGTTAAAGAAAGGATGAGTAAGTAGATGGGGAAAATTCGCAAACTCGATGACCAACTCTCTAACTTAATTGCGGCAGGGGAAGTAGTGGAGCGCCCTGCCTCAGTCGTAAAAGAACTTGTGGAAAATTCTATCGATGCGAATAGTACATCTATTGAAATCCACTTAGAAGAAGCTGGTTTATCAAAAATTCGCATCATTGATAATGGGGATGGCATTGCAGAAGAAGATTGTATTGTAGCTTTTGAACGACATGCAACGAGCAAAATTAAAGATGAGAACGATCTGTTTCGCATTAGAACACTCGGGTTCCGTGGTGAGGCATTGCCGAGTATTGCCTCAGTTAGTGAATTAGAATTAATTACTAGCACAGGTGATGCGCCTGGTACGCACCTTATTATTAAAGGTGGAGACATTATAAAGCAGGAGAAAACAGCGAGCCGAAAAGGAACAGATATTACAGTACAAAACTTATTCTTTAATACACCAGCGCGTCTTAAATATATGAAAACCATTCATACAGAGCTTGGGAATATTACAGATATCGTGTATCGTATCGCAATGTCACACCCAGAAGTATCGTTAAAGTTGTTTCATAATGAAAAGAAATTGCTTCACACATCAGGAAATGGTGATGTAAGACAAGTACTTGCATCGATTTACAGCATTCAAGTTGCGAAGAAGCTTATTCCAATTGAAGCGGAATCTTTAGATTTCACAATTAAAGGTTATGTAACATTACCAGAAGTAACGAGAGCATCTCGAAATTATATGTCAACGATCGTAAATGGTCGTTACGTTCGAAATTTCGTATTAATGAAAGCCGTTCAGCAAGGATACCATACATTATTGCCAGTCGGACGATATCCAATTGGCTTCTTATCGATTGAAATGGATCCAATGCTTGTTGACGTTAACGTACATCCTGCGAAATTAGAAGTTCGTTTTAGTAAAGAACAAGAATTGTTAAAGCTTATCGAAGAAACATTGCAAGCAGCATTTAAAAAAATACAGCTCATCCCAGATGCAGGTGTGACAACGAAGAAAAAAGAAAAAGATGAAAGTGTGCAAGAACAGTTCCAGTTTGAGCATGCGAAGCCGAAAGAGCCATCTATGCCGGATATCATTTTACCGACGGGCATGGATGAAAAACGAGAAGAACCACTGGCAGCGAAACAGCCAGCACAACTGTGGCAACCGCCGAAGCAAGAATGGCAACCACCACAGTCGCTCGTAAGGGAAGAACAAAGTTGGCAGCCATCTACTAAACCGATAACGGAAGAACCAATTCGAGAAGAGAAATCGTGGAACAGTAACGATGAAGACTTTGAATTAGAGGAATTGGAAGAAGAAGTTCAGGAAATAGAAGAGATTGAAATGAACGGTAATGACTTACCACCGCTTTATCCAATTGGACAAATGCATGGAACATATATTTTCGCTCAAAATGATAAAGGCTTATATATGATTGACCAGCATGCCGCGCAGGAACGTATTAATTATGAATACTTCCGTGATAAAGTAGGAAGGGTAGCGCAAGAAGTACAAGAATTACTTGTACCATACCGTATCGATTTATCTCTTACTGAATTTTTACGTGTCGAAGAGCAACTAGAAGAACTGAAAAAAGTTGGGCTGTTCTTAGAACAATTCGGTCATCAATCCTTTATCGTCCGCTCGCACCCAACGTGGTTCCCGAAAGGACAAGAAACAGAAATTATCGACGAAATGATGGAACAAGTCGTCAAACTAAAAAAAGTTGATATTAAAAAATTGCGTGAAGAAGCAGCCATCATGATGAGCTGTAAAGCGTCCATTAAAGCAAATCAATATTTAACGAACGATCAAATATTTGCTTTACTGGAAGAACTACGTACAACAACAAACCCATACACATGCCCGCACGGAAGACCGATTCTTGTACATCATTCTACTTATGAGCTGGAGAAGATGTTTAAGAGGGTTATGTAGGGATACTGACCATAGAGAAAAAATGGTCCCGGTTATTTTAATAAAATATAGAGTGAAATAAAAAGGAGCGATAGTAATAAGTCGCTCCTTTTTAATATAATTCTTTTGCAACTATATTTTAAAAATTCATTTATAAACTAGAAATAACCTATTTGTAATGTATATGTGTTTTCTTATTTTTTTGTAAAGAAAGAGGTTTTAATTTACAGACTTATCAGAATTATGTAAAGTGTAGATAAAACCATAAAACGGGGTGTTCTTTATGTGTACTAGTTTGACATTACAGACAAAAAACGGTCAACATCTTTTTGCAAGAACGATGGACTTCACATTAGATATGAATCAAGAAGTAATAATCATTCCTCGACATTACCAGTGGAATAATATAACTGGTGAAATCATTAATACGAAACATGCTACGGTCGGAATGGGAATTAATCATCAAGGAAGGATCATTATGGCGGACGGAGTAAATGAAGCTGGTATGACATGTGCAACACTCTATTTTCCAGGATTCGCTGCTTATAGTCAAAGCATAGATGACAACAAAACGAATTTGGCTCCATTTGATTTTGTGACTTGGAGTCTCACGCAATTCAATTCAGTCAAAGAGTTAAAGAAATCTGTAGATAGCCTTACCTTTTTGGATATACCATTACCAGATTTAGGACTTACGCCACCACTACATTGGATTTTAGCGGATAAATGGGGAGATTGCATTGTACTGGAGCCAACAAATGAAGGATTAAAAATGTATGATAACCCACTAGGAGTGATGACGAATAGTCCGGAGTTTAATTGGCATTTGCAAAATTTAAGACAATATATAGGCCTTAAATCGCAGCCATTCGCGCCAACTGAGTGGAGTAACTTATCATTAAGTGCTTTTGGTCAGGGTTCAGGATCAATGGGACTTCCAGGGGATTTCACCCCGCCATCAAGGTTTGTGCGGGCAGCATATGGTAAACAAAACATTCAAGGTATAGATAGTGAAGAAGAGGGAGTATCGGCCCTATTTCATATCTTATCAAATTGTGAGGTTCCTAAAGGCGGAGTAATAACAGAAGAAGGTGCATTAGATAATACCATTTATACAAGCGTAATGTGTATGGAGTCCGGAACATATTATTATCATACCTACGATTGTAGACAAATTATAGCCATTCATTTATTTCATGAAAATTTAGATACAGATGAGATTAAAGCATATCCGTTCCAACGGAAACAAAAAATATTTTATGAAAACTAAGTTGTTTTGAAACTGCGTTTGGTAAATTTATAAAATATATATAATAGAGCAATAATGCCTATATAATTCTTGGGTGCTTCTGTAGATTTATGATTCATCATAAATCTACTCCTTTCTTCAATGACTACAACCAGTAAAATTCTGATGGTAGGAGCATTGGCTAAGAAACTTATTTTTTCATTAAATAAACTAGTTTTTATTTCTTCTAGAAGGCCCATGAAAGTGCTATTAGGTAAAATAAACATGGACGTACTCCATTTATAAATAGTAAAGAACAAAAAAGGTGTGGAAAATATCCATACCTTTTTTTCTTCTATTATCTATGTATAAAAAAGCGCTGTATATCAGCACTTTTTAAAAGTACATGAGCTGTATAAGAAAGTTTTATATATTACCTATAACTATGCAAGGTCTAATATAGATTTTTATTTGAGTAATTGTTATAAGAGCCTATAAGGTTATTTATTTTTATTATTATTAATTTTTTCCGTATAGAGCACTTGCTCTTTATAGTGTTTTTTAATTGGGAAAGTATGTGTACCAGAGCCGTTTTTGTATGTTTTATTGATGGGATTTTTTAGCGGGATTGTTGTAGTTTCAGTAAATTCATATGGGTAGTTTATTTTAGATTTATCTTCAAACATGAAAATGCCTCCTTTTAGGATTTCCTGAATTCTTTACTATAACATGATATGCATATAGATTTTTTTTGGACTAGTTATTTATAGAGGTTAATGGAATTTAATTCCGTACTTACTGAAATATTTCAAAGAAAAACAATGCGAGAAATGTATGATAATAATTTGTTTCATTTATTAGTGAAGGGGATATTGCATATATATTCGTTATAAATTGTTTTTATAATATGGTTTATATAGGTTTTTCCTGATAATATAATGCTGGAGATTATAGTGTTATTAGGTTATTAGGAACATTTAATGCTGTTTCAAAACTGAAAGGGAATTGAAAAAAAACTGAAACTTTTCTCATAAAAATTCAATCTTACTTGAAAAATGAAAGGAAAATGAAATTTTCCAAAAGATATTCTTTGTTAAGATAAAAAGCATACATACAAAAAGTATTGACATATCTTAAAAGTTTATTTTTAAGATATAGTGGGGGAAAAGATGAGAATAGAAAAACAATTAATAAAAAAGATGTATTATGAAACATTCCTAATGGAGAATGAAACGAAACCACCTCTTGACGTACTTGGAGAAGTTTATGTAAACGAAGAAAGAAATGAGATTTCTGATGGATCTTATATTCGTTTTGCACAAGGTGAATTTTATTATCGTCATCAAGATTTTGAAGCAGCTATTTTTAAATGGGAGAAAGTTAGTAATGAATTAGCACCATGGGCACAAAAAAATATTGCGGATGCTTATTTCGAGCTCAATCAATTACCGGTTGCTGAAAATGTTTATACTTCTATTACTACTGATAATATAATATTGATGACGGAAATTAGACTACAATTACTTTCTCTTTACATAGAGCAAAATAATTTTGACTCCGCTTTCTCTGTTATTAAAGAAGCAGTTTCTTTAAATCCCGATTACCCGAATGTCACAAAAATTGCCCGTTCTTTTTATGAGGAGCAGCAAGATTTTGATAGTGCAGTAGAGCTTGCTGTGAATGAGTTAATTCGAACAGAATCTTATCCGTGGTTTGAGGTTTTAAAAGGATATATCGATAAAAGATTTACTAAACATATTTCACCAGATTATTTCTATGAAGTATTAGTTACGTTAAATAATGTGGATCAAGTACAATTTACGCAAATGGTTTCATCACTTTGGAAAAGTTATAAAAATGAACAAAATTACTTATTATGGCTTAACACAATAAATGAATTTTTCTTACATATTGAAATACATTCGTCCGATATATGGGACAAAATTTCTTCTCTTTACGAAGAAACGTACTTTGAATTAATTCAAGGTCAATATAAGCTTAAACAATTGCACGACATCATTCCAAACTTGTTAACAAATTGGTTAAAGGTAGTCAATCCATCTTATGCTGTATTTCCATCAGCAGCTGTATTGGCGTGGGATGAGATTTTCCCTTCTAAAATAGATTCAGCCGATATAAAACATGCGGAAAACCTGTTGTTATATTCTATTAATCATGTGAATGGCTTAGAGTATAGTTTGCATCTTTTTGAATCTATTACAGAGTGGGCACAAGAGCATAATATAGAAATGGGTCACCGATTTAGATGGTTAGTTGGCGAGCTCGCAGATTTAAGCACAAATCGTATTTTAGTAACGGGAACGTCAGGGAACGGAAAAACTACATTTATTAACTCTATATTAGGAGAAAATATAGTAGAAAATTCAATTTCAAATGTAGTAGTTTTAAAAAATGATGCTCATACAGAAATTAACGCCATAACAGACTCTACAATTACAACGACGGAAGATGTCTCTGATTACTATAATATGATGTCTCAACACCATCAAACATATAGAGATAGAGCATGTGTTGAATTAAAATTACCGTGCAGATTTTTAAGTGAAAATAAACTTACATTTGTAGTTACACCTGGATTTAATAGGAATAATGATACTAGAGATGAGATATTCGAATATTTAAATTCTGTAGACGAATTACTATTCGTATTGAATGCGGATTCACCTTTTACTGACAAAGAGCGTGACATTCTATTAAGCATTCAAGAACATACACCAAATTTACAAATTCATTTCTTATTAAACAAAATCGATAACATATACAGTGAAGCAGAAGTGAAAAGAGTATTATATGATACGCAAGCGAGAATAAACACATATTTCCCGCATGCGAGAATTTTCCCTTACTCTTCGCTATATACAAGTAGTCAACAATTAAATGAGTTAACTGAGTTTATTCATTTTAACTGTAATCATAAAAATATCGATGCAGAACGTACTGAAAAGCTATTGTTTTTCATTCGAAAAACAATTACATATCTTTTGGATAAACGCGTTGAGAAAGAAAATAATCTAGTGGATGCGATTAATTGGAATGAAGATATGCTAGTGAAACTAAATGGTAGTATTAATAATCTTACTGCTTTTGAGAAGGAAAAAATTCATTTCATTACAAAATCATATCGTACAATGAAAACTGAAATTATGAATGACCTTACTGAAAATATTCCGAAGATATTACAGGGGTGTTCGGATTTAATTAGTGAAGAAAGTGATTTCGGGCACATGGATACGGAACTAAATAAAGCAATGAATGAAAGAGTACATAAATACTTAGAACAAACGGTATTACCTAATCTTGCTCTTTCTATGCAAAATTGGATTGTAACTTCTAATAATGAGCTCCTTCAAAGTCAATCGTACCTTGAGGAACTTAGTGAAGGACTTAATTCTTTATTTGGAGAAAATCGAATACAGTTAGCATGTGATTTTAAAGTGCTGGATGACTGGCGCAGAGATACGGACAGAATGACGACTAGAATACAAATGGAGGAAGTAAATATTTTACGTCGATTTACGCCAGCACAATTTTTACTGAAAAGTGCAGGTAAATTATTTGGAGTTCTTCCTAAAAACAAAGGTATGCTATATAACAAATATAAACAGTATGTAGAAAATGAAGATTATACCGAGGTAACAGCTTCTATTATGAAGAAATTTTTCTTGCAATTTGAGCTATTTGAAAACACGCAAGAACGGGATATTCATATATTCTTTAGGAATCCATTTAACTCCTTGAAACAAGCTGTAGAAAACACTCATTTAGAAAAACAAGAAAAACAAGAGATGTTACATAAAATGAAATCAAATCCTGAAGTCTATCATGATTCTATCATGCTCTTTGAATTGAGATTACGTCAATGTGAAGTGATTTTAAATATAGGTGATGATCATACCTATACAGATGTAACTTTAGAAACAAGCGTAGAATAAAAGTAAAAAATACGAGGTTTTTATATGAAATTACATCATATGTTATAGAAGAGTAAAAGGGAGCAACTGTAATGAGTTGCTCCCTTTTCATATGTAAATTATTTTTCAGTTTCTTTAATTTTAGTTTGTACTTCGCCAGTTTTCATTTTATTACTTTCTGAGAAACGTAATAAATCACCTTCAATAATTTTGTCAGACATTCGTAATTCATTTTGTGCACGGTTAATGAGTGCTTGTGCTTCTTTTTTTGGTAAATCTACAATTTCACCTGTTATGCGGTCATAGAAAGTGTTGTTTGTGTATGCATACTTGTCTGTAATAAAGCTACCATCACGTAAAACAACAAATCCGGTATATTCATCTGAAAACATATCATGGCCAAAACGAATATCGTTCGTAGTATCAATCCCAAGTAAATTTAGGATAGTAGGTTTCATATCGATTTGTCCCGTAGGCTTTGAAATCGTTTGACCTTCTGTTTGGTCAGGCATATGAATATATAAAGGTGTGCGTTGTAAATTTAAAGTATCAAACTCTGTTATTTGATCTTTTTCTAAAAACTGTGCCATTGCACGATTATGTTTTTCAGAAATGCCATAATGATCACCATACAATACAATAATAGAATCATCATACATTCCCTCGGCTTTTAAACGCTCAATAAATTTTTTGATGGATTCGTCTAAGTAACGTGCTGTTACGATATAACGATCAAATACGCCATTACCAGAGTTATATGGTTCAATGAATTTTGTATCTTCATCATACGTAAATGGATAATGGTTCGTTAGCGTAAGGAAACGAGCGTAAAATGGTTGATCAACAGTTTTTAATATATCTACTGATTGATCAAAGTATTCGATATCTTTTAATCCCCAATTTAAATTTGTTTCGGGCGTAATTTTGTAATCAAGTTCGTTATAGTAACGATCATAACCAAGAGCAGAGTACATAATGTTACGATTCCAAAATGTTGCGTTATTCGCATGGAATACAGAAGTGAAATAACCTTGCTGACGTAAAATTTCTGGAGTCGCAGTATAATCATTGTTACCGTGTGTGAAAAATACAGCTCCTCGATTTAATGGATACAATGACGTATCAATTAGAAATTCAGAATCGGATGTTTTTCCTTGCCCGGTTTGGTGGAAAAAGTTATCGAAGTAATAGCTTTCATTTATGAATTGATTCAAAAATGGTGTAACTTCTTGCCCGTTAACTGATGCGCCTATTAAGAATGTTTGCAGGGATTCAAGAGTAACGACAATTACATTTTTTCCTTTCGCTGCACCAAACATGTTAGGATTCGGTTCACTTTGGTTTGCCTTTACGTAGTTTTCTGTTTCTTGTAATTTACTACTATCAGCAAGTGCCTTTTGTGAACCTGCTTTTACTTGTAGTGTTAAATCATATATTTGATGAGTGTATAGTCCTAAATTTTTAACAAGCATAACTCGGTCGAATGATCTCGTTAATAGTTCAGGTCGCTCTTTTTCTGCAAGATGTAGATTCGCAAAAAATACACCAATCGTTAAAATAAAATATAACAAGCGTGCCGGATGAGTTACACGTCCTGTTTGGAAGACAATTGATTTCTTCTTCAATAAAATAAAGAAGAAAATAATGTCTACGAATGCGAGTATAATTTTGTAGTTCAATATTTCTATAATACTGCCGCCTAATTGGCCAAAGTTTGATGTTTGCCCAAGTACTGGTAACGTAACGAAATCGCTATAAAAATCATAGAACATTACATTCCCAACAAGTACGATTGTTAATAAGAAATTAATACATAGCGCGATATAATTTCTCTTTTCACCGGTTGCAAATAATGCTAATCCGACAAATGCTAATGATGCTGCGAGAGGGCTAATAAACAAAATAAGCTCTTGTGTAGAAGACTCAATTTTTAAATCAAAACTGAATCTTGTAATAAGGTATGTTTTTAACCATACTGCCATAGCAATTATTAAAACAAAGCTTATATTTTGCATTTGTAAATTGATTTTATTTTTCATTTTTACACCTTCTTTATACAAAGTATTTAACTTGTGTTATATATTATATTTTTATAACTATTAGAGTGTAATGAACCATTTAGCTTATGTTTTCTAAAGGTAATAATGTGAAGTATTCATATACGTACAATGAGGAATTTTAAAGCATAAATCTATTTTTTAGAAACAGAACAGAAAAAGTCATAGTTGTAGTAAAAAATACTTATAGACATCCTAACATATTAAACACTATGATGATGTTACAAAATATCGAACAAATGAAAGGGGAAATAAATAGAGGCTTTTAAACCTGTTGACATTCAATTTGTTGGAATTGAATGTCAACAGGTTATGTTAAATATGTATCTCATAAAACCCGGCTTCTTTGCGGCATAATCGTTAGTAAGCTATTATTATGGAATTTAAAATATTTGATTGCAATCTGAATGAAAGAAATTAAATATGAGATAAATATTTTCCAACATACAACCCACTTGCAGCAGCTTGAGATAATGAATGAGTGACGCCGGAACAATCTCCAACTAAAAATAGCCCATGCACACTTGTTTCAAAGTGGTTATTGATTTTTATCGTAGGAGCATAGAACTTTCCGTCAATTCCATATAATAAAGTATCTGTATCGATCGGTTCTTGGATGAATTGTTCTAAGCGTAATAAAAATTCCTTAAGTCCTTTAATATATAATGGAGGAATTTCTGTATGCAAATTTCCATAATCTCCTTGTAGTGTAGGTTGTATACGGTTATGTTTCATGCGGTTGTCCGTTGTAGGTTGTTTATTTAGTAAATCCTCTAAGCGCTGAATAACAATCCGATCTCTTCCTTGGTTAATGCTTTTTATAATTGAACTTGCGTATACATTTGCTTCTTTGAGAGTTGAAAAATAGCGCGGGATAAATAAAGTGAAATTTAAGTGAGACGTGCCAGTTCCTTCCTCTCGAAAATTTTGACCGTCAGGCATAACTAAACCTTCTTCATACTTTCTAATAATGCGTCCTTTTGGATTCATACAGTACGTAGTTGCTGTGAAGTGTTCATGCTCATAAGAAAGTTTTGTCTCAAACGTATCTTTTAATATAGAACGCAATTGGTGTTCTTTCATCTCTACTCGAATACCTAAATCTACACGAGTTTGCTCCTGATAAATATTGAGAGAAGTGCACATTTCTTTTAGCCAATCCGCTCCGGAACGTCCAGTTGCAAATACTAGTTGCTTAGATTGAACTGTTCCTCCATTTGTCTCTATTGTAAAATGATCTTTCTGTTTCATAATATGTTGTACATCTATATGAAATTGTATATTTATTTTCGTAAGTAAAAATTCATAGAGTTGCTGAAAAATGTCACTTGAAAGGGTAGTGCCAAGATGCCTTACTTCTGTTGTTAACATTTGCAAACCACACGCTTCAGCCCTCTTATTGAGAGTTGGATTTTCTGTAGAATATTTTGAAACAGAACTTCCTCCGAACTGACATAGAATTTCATCTACTTCATCCATAAGTTGTATAAAGCCTTCTTTACCGACTTTTTGCTCAAGTTCTCCGCCAAATCCGTTTGTATAATTAAATTTCCCTTCAGATTTTCCTAAACCACCAAACCCGAAATATTTATCACATGTAGTACAAGTACACGCTTTTCCTTCGTCTAAAGGACAATGACGATCTTCTAGCGCTTTACCTTTATCCAGAATTAAAACTTTTTTGTTACTTTTAGCTAGTGAATAAGCCATAAAAATGCTACTTACTCCAGCGCCGATAATTGTAACATCATACATATTCTCTCACCTGCTAACGAATAGTTTGTTTTTTATTTTTCTAGTGTATAACAATTTTATGAAGTTAAGAAATAGATTTTATTAATAAAGAGGGAGTTTTTGAACCTGATGTTTTTTTTTTATTTCTCTAAGTGGTGGAGTAAATACAAATGTCTGAAGGAATAGTTTTTTAAGATTACTATGTCATAGGATTAAAAAATTCTTACATATAAAAAACAGACCTTTTAAGTGAAGAGGTCTGTTAATGGTTTTAAATCTTATTTAGCAAACACATGGTTACCAATTACTGCTACTGTTTGACGTGTCGTAATCCATTTGTCTGTTGATGTTTTTGGATTGTAAAAATAAAGCCAATCAGAATGTATTCCATTTGTGGAGATAGCTTCTTCTACTGCCATTTTTGCTTCTGGGCTTGCAGGCTGATTAATTCTTCCATCTGTAATAGGAGTAAAGGCATATCCGTATTTAATAGGTTCATAAATAACGCCTGTTATTGTATTTGGAAAATCTTTTGCATTTACACGATTTAGAATAACTTTTGCTACAGCCACTTTTCCTTTATAGGATTCGCCACCTGCTTCAGCGGTAACTAAGCGTGCCATTAAGTCTTTTTCTTTTTCTGAAATGCTTGAGTTAATTTTTAAATGTTGTCCTGTATAAAGTTTGTTTCCGATTGTATTGTTAATTTGTTTTATAGATTGAACGGTAACGTTGTAACGCTTTGCTATCGTTTCTAATGAATCTCCCTGTTGTACTTGATAAATAATTTGTCCAGAAATGTTTGCAGGCTTGGCGTTTTGACGAACGGTGATTTCCTTTGAATTCGTGGACCCTGGAATATGTAACTGTTCACCAATAAAAGTTTGATCGTTTCCTTTATTGTTAGCCTGTTTAATGGATGGTATTGAAACCCCGTATTGTTTACTAATGCCCCAAAGTGTATCATTCTTTTTTACTGTATGAATGGTAGATGCTTCAGCTGTACTTTGATGACATACGAATGTAATTGCTGCTGCAGATATAGGGATTATATGTTTTATTTTTAATAATTTCATTGTAAATCCTCCTAGCAAAAATAAAGTGAAACTGTTAAGTAATATAGTTCAGAATGTCTTTGTATAATATTTTAATACAAGTATATTAGCACATATAAAATAAATAATCATTATAAGTTTCTCATTTATGTAGTGTAGAGTCCGAATATGAAATATTGCATATGAAAATACATTGAAGTTCATATTGCTGATTACTATAATCTATTTAGTAGAAAGGGAATATGTTATATAAATTAAATTATTATAGATTAATATAATGATTAATTGTTATTAATAGAAGGAGTGATGTAATGAATATATTTAAAAGAATATCTGTTTCAGCTGTAATTATTTCAACATTTTTAGGAATGGGGGACACTGTCAATATTGTAAATGCTGATTCTGTAGAACAGCAGAGTAAATTAGGGATAGAACAAGAAACAGATAAGCAAATCATTGTAAAATTCAATGCGGATTTGAAATTACCATATGAAGATGGTATTGAAAAACAGATACAAGCTCAAGCAAGTGATAAGGTACTAAAAGATCTTTTGGTAGAATATCCAGATGTAACATTCACTCGTTTATTCACATCTGTAAGTCCAGAAGAAATACAAGACCTTGAAGTGAAAGCACCCAATAATGTATCTACAAGTTTATTAAACTACTATATTCTTCAAACTCGAAATGGAGAGCAGAAAGAAGAACTAGTAGATAAGTTAAAGACATCTTCTTTAATAGAAGATGTCTATATGAAGAAACAAGAAAAAATTGCGCCACCGGAAGTGCAACTATCAAGTGTAGCTCTTAGTCCTAATGACAATCCTAGATTTAAAAACCAAGGCTATCTTGAAGCGGCACCATACGGTATTAATGCGCCTTTCGCCTGGGGAGTTCAAGGCGGTAATGGAAAAGGTATAACTTTTGTTGATATGGAATACGGATGGCTATTAAATCATGAGGATTTAGTACATCAAAATATTGAATTAATGTCTGGAAGAAATATAGATCAGCATGTTGGACATGGAACGTCTGTACTAGGAATTGTTTCATCTGAGGATAATGAAGTAGGGAATATTGGGATTGCACCAAAAGCGAAAGCAAAGGTGATTTCTCAAATAAGAGATAACGGACAGTATAATACAGCTGATGCAATATTAAGTGCTGTAAATCATTTAGAAGCTGGGGATGTTTTATTATTAGAGGCACAAGCTTCCTTTGATGGATATGGTGATAAGTATTTACCTGTTGAAGTACAACCAGATATCTTTGATGCAATTCGAGCTGGTACAGATAAAGGTGTTGTCATTATAGAGGCTGGAGCAAATGGTTGGAATGATTTAGATCGATTTAAAGATAGAAAAGGTAAACAAGTCTTAAATCGTAGTAGTAAAGATTTTAAAGATTCAGGTGCGATTATGGTAGGAGCTGGCTCTTCATCTTTCCCTCATGAACGTATGTGGTTTTCGAATTATGGAAGCCGTATTGATGTGTACGGATGGGGAGAAAATGTAGATACAACTACAGCCGAGCAAAGTAGAAGTGCTGTAAATCTTTATACTTCAAACTTTAGCGGAACATCTAGTGCTTCGCCAATTATTGCTGGGGCAGCGACTTTAGTACAAAGCATTACTAAAGAAAATTTAGGACAACCATATAGACCAAGTGAACTAAGAGCAATATTAAGCAACCGCAACACAGGAACAAAATCTAAAGATCCATATGCAGATAAAATTGGTGTTTTACCAGATTTGAAGTCTATACTAGTAAACTTAGGTTATGAACAAAGAAAACCAAACGGTGAGAATGAGTTACAAGTAACAGAAAATGAACCAAATAATGAGTCTAGACAGGCAAATAAAGTTAACTTTCATACACCGGTGAAAGGAACACTACATAATAGTGATAGAGTAGATGTATTTACTTTCCAAATTGACTCACCCGAAAATATTAAAATTTCTCTACTAAATGAACAAAACATCGGAATGACATGGGTACTTCATCATGAATCAGATTTAAATAACTATGTAGCATATGGTGAAAATGAAGGAAATGTAGTTAAAGGAACTTATAATGCAAAGCCAGGAAAATATTATTTATACGTCTATAAGTATGAGAATAAAGATGGTTCATATGTATTGAACATAAAATAAGCAAAAAGAACTTCAGATGAAGTTCCTTTAAATTTTTCTAATTCAGTATATGTGAATGATTTTTTAACTTTACTTCTATGCAATATTTCATATTGATGAAATTTTATTTATTTTTTATGAACTAGCTTATATTATATTCAATAAGTTTGATATAAAAATAGAAAGAGAGAGGGATAATAATGAGCAATAAGAAGTTAATTTTGAAATTATTCATATGTAGTACAATATTTATCACATTTGTATTTGCTTTACATGATAAGCAAGTAGTTGCAGCTAGCTCTGTTAATGATCTTGAAAATTGGTCAAAATGGATGCAACCTATACCTGATAACATCCCGTTAGCACGAATTTCAATTCCAGGAACACATGATAGTGGTACGTTCAAGTTGCAAAATCCAATTAAGCAAGTATGGGGAATGACGCAAGAGTATGATTTTCGCTATCAAATGGATCATGGAGCTCGCATTTTTGATATAAGAGGACGTTTAACAGATGATAATACGATAGTTCTTCATCATGGGCCATTATATCTTTATGTAACACTGCATGAATTCATAAATGAAGCGAAACAATTTTTAAAAGATAACCCGAGTGAAACAATTATTATGTCTTTAAAAAAAGAGTATGAGGATATGAAAGGGGCAGAAGATTCATTTAGTAGTACGTTTGAAAAAAAATATTTTGTTGATCCTATCTTTTTAAAAACAGAAGGAAATATAAAACTTGGAGATGCTCGTGGGAAAATTGTACTACTAAAAAGATATAGTGGTAGTAATGAATCTGGAGGATATAATAATTTTTATTGGCCAGATAATGAGACGTTTACGACAACTGTAAATCAAAATGTAAATGTAACAGTACAAGATAAATATAAAGTGAGTTATGATGAGAAAGTAAAATCTATTAAAGATACAATCAATGAAACGATGAATAATAGTGAGGATTTAAATCACCTATATGTTAATTTTACAAGCTTGTCTTCAGGTGGTACAGCATGGAATAGTCCATATTACTATGCCTCTTATATAAATCCTGAAATTGCAAACTATATAAAACAAAAGAGTCCTACAAGAGTAGGTTGGATAATTCAAGACTACATAAATGAAAAGTGGTCACCATTATTGTATCAAGAAGTTATAAGAGCGAATAAGTCATTGATAAAGTGAAACTTTAATTAGTGGGGGTCTTACTGCCCGGCAAATAGCGGGATAAAAGAATAAAGATGATGAGAAAAAGAAGCGATAAAATATATCGCTTCTTTTTATTTTCCAATAACCAACAATAGAAATTGTACTTTTATAATAGAAAAAAATAAAAACATAAGATATAATCATACATATAAAATTTGTACCTATAAATTTTGTATGTATCAATGAATTTAATTTGTTGTAATGAAATGGAGGTATATACTATGAGGTTTCCACATGATTTTTTATTTGGAGCTGCTTCAGCTTCTTATCAAGTAGAAGGTGCATGGAATGAAGATGGAAAAGGTGTTACGAATTGGGATGAGTTTTCAAAAATTCCTGGTAAAACATACAATGGAACAAATGGTGATGTAGCTGTGGATCATTATCATCGATATAAGGAAGATGTTCGCTTAATGGCTGAGATGGGATTAGAATCGTATCGTTTTTCAATTTCTTGGGCGAGAATATTGCCGACTGGAGATGGAGAGGTAAATGAAAAAGGGATTGAATTTTATAACAACTTAATTGATGAATGTTTAAAATACGGGATTGTGCCGTTTGTCACTTTATATCATTGGGATTTACCATCACCGTTAGAAAAAGATGGTGGATGGACGAATAAAAGAACAGCAGAGGCTTTCGTAAAATATGCAGAAACTTGTTTTAAGGCATTTGGTGACAGAGTTAAGCATTGGATTACTTTTAATGAGACAGTAATGTTTTGTGGATTAGGTTATTTAAAAGGTGCACATCCACCAGGAATCCAAAATGATGTTCCAAAGTATTTTCAAGCGACTCATTATGTATTTTATGCACATGCGAAAACAGTTGCGGTGTACAAGCAGCTGAAACAATATGGTGAGATTGGGATTACACATGTTTTCTTACCTGCTTATAGTGTGGATGATCAAAAAGAAAATATACGAGCAGCAAATCATGCGAATGAATATGAAACGTATTGGTATTATGATCCAGTTTTAAAAGGTGAGTATCCGTCTTATGTTGTACAACAATTAAAGGAAAAAAGGTGGACTCCTAATTGGACGGTTGAAGAATTAGAAATCATTAAACAAAATGCAGAAGAAAATGATTTTATTGGCTTGAATTATTATCAACCAATACGAGTAGAAAGATACGATATGGATATAAAGAGTGAGGAACATTCTCGAGAAAGCTCAACACTTGCTCCAGGTAACCCTTCTTTTGATGGTTTTTATCGAACAGTTAAAATGGATGATAAAATATATACAAAATGGGGATGGGAAATATCTCCCGAAGGTTTCTTAGATGGATTGCATATGTTGAAAGCGCGTTACGGTGACATAAAGATGTATGTAACGGAAAATGGACTTGGTGATGAAGATCCAATCATTGACGGAGAAATTGTAGATGTTCCGAGAATTAAATTTATTGAAGAGCATTTAAAAGTAATGAAGCGTGCAATTGAAGAGGGGATTAATTTAAAAGGTTATTATGCATGGTCAGTGATTGATCTTTTAAGTTGGTTAAATGGATATAAAAAGCAATATGGCTTTATTTTTGTCGATCATAATGATAACTTAAAACGTAAGAAGAAACTTTCGTTTTATTGGTACAAACATGTGATCGAAACGAGAGGGGAAGAGTTATAACAGATAAAAGAGTATTTTAGGAGAAAGTGTATGAGTGCAAAGTATAAACAAATTGCAGATGTGTTAGAGCAAAACATTCGAGATGGGCTTTTTAATGAAACGAAAAAACTACCTACAGAAGAAGCGTTGATGAATCGATTTGAAGTAAGCCGTAATACGATACGTAAAGTAATTAGTCAGCTTGTGAATAGAGGTTATATTTTTCAAGTGCAAGGTAGTGGCATGTTTTTACGCGAAACTTCTGTAACAGATTACATTAATTTAGGAAGTTTACGTGGATTAACGAAAAATCTTGTTTCACAAAATATTGAAACGAAAGTGTTAGAGCTTGAAGTAATAGATGCGGACGAGGAGATAGCAAAGCGGATGCAATGCGAAGCCGGAGCTAGGTTGTATTTTTTGAAGCGCTTAAGAATTGTAGATGCTAAACCATTCTCTATTGAAGTAAGTTATTTCAAAAAGGATATTATTCCATATTTGAACGAAGAAATAGCATTAAGCTCTGTATACAGTTATTTCATTGAAGATTTACGATTAAATATTGGTTTTGCTGATAAAGTTATTAGTTGTGAAAAAGTAAATAAAGAAAATGCACAGCTTTTAGAATTAAATGAAGGTGATCCGGCGCTTCTTATTGAAAATACAGTGTATCTTGTAAATGGAACAATTTTCGAGTTATCTCAATCGATGTTTCATTATGAAAAGACTAAACTTTTAAATCGAATTAATTTTAAATGAAAATTATCGTGTAGAAAAAGCAACTGGTCCTAAGTGATCAGTTGCTTTTTATTTTTAAAGTGGATGAGCAAAAAAACACAAAAGTGGTTGGTCCGTTTTTTGCAAACATCTATTATGATAAGAGAAGAAAGGTAGTATGTTATCAACGTTTTAAAGAGAAAAGTTTTTATGTAAGTTCTTTAATTAAAATAGACGGGTCTTAGAGAGGTGAAAAGACAATGAGTTTTGCAATTTCACTAGTCGTTATTATTGTAATTGTATCGCTGTTTGGGACTGTACTAGTTGCAAGAAACGTGGAGGAGAATTACGGTAAGTCTACAAAAAGAAATGTGAAAAACTTATCTGCAATCTATATTTTTCTTCTTTTTGTTCTACTGGTTGGGGTAACATGGTATGCGGTAATGATTTGATAGTTTGTAAAAGAACTGAAATGAGAGTATGAAGTTGGAATTTTAGAAGCTATCGAGCAATTAGAAAGAGAACAATTTGGGATATATCCATTTACGGATAAGAAAATATGGCTAATTAATACTATTTTTACGGTGAATACTGTTAGTAAAAAATGAGGATAGTTCGTTTTGAAAGGAGGGAACTAGATGGAATGGAAACCAAATCGTGCAGATAAGACACCTGTATATAAACAAATTGCTGATTATATTGAAAGAGGCATTTCTTCAGGTGAATTTCCTTCTGATAGTAAGTTACCTTCTGAGCGTATATTGGCAAAGGAATTACAGGTGAACCGGAGTACAATAGTAGCTGCGTATGAAGAATTAAAATCACTTGGAGTAGTAGAACGGCAAAAGGGAAGCGGAACACGGGTCAATACAGACATATGGGGTGTCTCACATAAACGAATACCGAACTGGGGTAGGTACGTGGAGGATGGATCGTTCTTACCTAACGTACCACTCGTTCAACAAATTCGAACGGAAACACAAAAAGATGATTTAATTAATTTAGCAAGTGGTGAACTGTCACCAGAATTAATTCCGAGTGATAGATTTCGAAAAATTTTGTCGGAGAAAACATTTATGGAAAACCTCGGCTATGACCATCCACTTGGAAATGAGATGTTGAGAAAAACAATTGCAGCACATGTTCAGCAATATAAACAAATTGAAGCAGATTCAAGCTCTATTCTTATTACATCTGGAGCACAACAGGCGCTTAATCTTATCGTTCAATGTTTATTAAAACCTGGCGATGCAATTGCAATTGAAGATCCGTCGTATTGTTTTTCATTGCCGATGTTTAAATCCGCGGGCTTACAAATATTCCATCTACCTGTTGATCAGCATGGAATGAATCCAGATGATTTAATTGATTTGCATAAAAAGCATCGTATTCGCATGGTATTTCTGAATCCAGATTATCAAAATCCAACAGGTACTGTGCTTTCATTAGCGAGACGTAAAAAGATTTTAGAACTGTCTTCTGAGTTCGGTATACCAATTGTAGAAGATGATCCGTATAGTTTAATTTCTTTTAATGGAGAAGTGAACCCGACATTAAAATCAATGGACCAAAATGGAAATGTTCTTTATATAAGTTCATTATCAAAAATTGTTGCATCAGGATTACGTATTGGATGGATAATTGGTCCGACACGCGTAATTGAGCGTTTAGCAGATGCAAAGCAACAAGTTGATTTTGGCCATAGTGTATTTACGCAGTGGGTAGCAAATCAATTTTTGGAATCAAAGGATTTTCATACACATATTACGATACTTCGTGGACAATTGAAGCAAAGAAGAGATGAATTAATTGCAGAGCTTGAAGAAACATTGGGAGACCGAGTTGAATGTTTCGTGCCAGAGGGTGGAATACATGTATGGTGTAAAGTGAAAGGAAAGTTTGATGAATATCACTTATTAGGTGAATCTATACGGAATGGTGTCGCATTTGTTCCGGGCAGTGTTTTAGGTTCGAAAAATGAATATATACGATTTACGTTTGGTAGAGCGAATATAGAACAAATTCAACTTGGAATTAAACGGTTTGCCGACACGCTAAATGAGATTTCATAATATGGATGTGTGATAGTGAAATGAGGGAAAGAAATGAAGTACGTGACGCTTTTACTTCAAGTAGGCGTGCTATATATATTTAGCTTAGTGGGTACGTGGATTCAGGAAATATTCCATCTATCAATACCGGGAAGTTTAATAGGGATGTTAATACTGTTCCTGCTCCTTTCCACTCGCGTTTTACCGTTAAAATGGTTTGAGTTAGGTGCGGAAAAATTAATCGTATTTTTACCATTATTTTTAATCCCTTCGACAACAGGGCTGATGGAATACGGGTCTTTTCTTTTCAGTAAGGGAATTGTTATATTCCTTTTAGTAGTTGTGAGCACAGTAGTAACTTTGATTATTTCAGGGTATATAGGTCAATTATTAGTAACATCAAAAAAATAAAATCGACAAGGTGCAAGATGCAAATGGTCTTAATTATTATTACTATAGTAATGTATGTATTGGCGACAAAGTTATATAAAAAAATTCCATTTCCTTTTACGTTACCGGTGCTAACAGTTACAGCAAGTATGATTTGCTTATTTTTGATTTTTGGTATTTCTCATCATGAGTATAGAGAAAATGGGGGGAATATTCTTTCCGGTTTATTGAGTCCTGCAATTGTAGCATTAGCGATACCATTATTTAAAGAGCGAAACATACTTATGAAAAACTTTTTGTCGATACTTATCGGCGTAGCAGTAGGTATAGTGGCTTTAACGAGTATGAATGTAGTGATTGGCGGGATGTTAAATATAGATAAGGAACTCATATTAACGACACTGCCGCAATTAGCGACGATGCCTATCGCCATTTCATTAGCGGATCAAATTGGTGGTATTCCATCTATGACTTCTAGTTTCGTAGTAGTTGCAGGAATAACAGGTGCTATGATCGGACCGACAGTACTGAAGTTTTTCCGAATAACAAGTACGATTGGAAAAGGAGTGGGGATGGGATGCGCATCACATATTATCGGTGTGAGCCGCCTCGTGAAGGAAGGCGAGAAAGAGGCGACAATCGGTTCGGTGACGATGATTGTAACTGGAATACTCATTAGTATACTCATACCGTATGGAACGAAATTTATTTTTTAAATGTAATGGAGATGATGAAAATGACAACATGGTTTATAGTTACTTTATTTATTTTTGGGGCTTTTAAAGTACTAGTTTCTAGTATGCCAACTTCTGTTGTAGAATCAATTATTAGTAGATTTGAATTGCATCAAAAACTTGAGGAAGAGAATACCTCTATATCGGTAGATGGAAAAAATATAGAGGGAGAAATGAAACTACAAGTTATTCATGAATTTAATGAAGCTTTATTTTTAGATAAACATTATTTCCCACCGCACGGGGAAGGAACACCGATCGTTATTAACACGAAGAAGGGGAACAAAGAGATTAGGTTTTCTCTATATAGCTATGAGGAACATGTTGATGTAATCAAGCAATATAAGAAGAAAATCGTTGCCTACCGTTTACGTTCAAAAAGTCTTCAAAACCCTGCATCACTAGCAATAACCGAAGAGTACGCTTAAAAAGAGATCTATAATGGTCTCTTTATTTTTGTATGAAATGATATACTTTCCAAATAAAAGAAAAGAAAATCATATAGCCAAATAAAGAATATGTATGATTCCAATCCACACTATGAATAAAGAAACCGAATCTTTCAGCAACCTGTTCAAAAATACTAGCACAAATACCTATTGAAATAATAAATACAATTCTAGAAACTGCAGATAATGTTTTTGAAATTTGTATGAAAATCGTTGTTAAAATCGGTAGTACAAACAAAGTAAAGCCAATGTTAACTGAAAATATGGATGAGAACGGTCTAACTGGAAAGGAATACATTTGTTTTGCAACGAAGAAAGCATCTAAGCAAGTTCCGATCATAGAAGAGAGTAAAATTGTAACGACTAATGCTAGAAACTCATTCTTCTTCTCGGAGGAGGACATTTTTCTTTGCGAGAATTGCGAGTTCAATTTTTTCGAGTGTTTTGCAGTAGTCTTCTGTAATTTGTCCATTTATATTTTCCTCCTTATCAACTAAGTAATTTACAACTTGCCAATCGGTAAACCAATCTTCACTGTCAACTTCCTCATGCTTCATATCTCTCCATGCATAGATGAGTGCAGGACTGTATATACGATAAGCGCCACTTCGCAACTGGCATTTCTTTATTCGGCGCTTATAAAACTCACGGGAAAAAGATTCATTTACACTTGAAAATAAATGGGGCCAGTAATCTTTCCTTGATCCTGTATGCGGATGGTGTTGGGCCCAGCTTATTATTTGAGATAAAACATGTGTATCTCGAAATAATAATGAATACAATCTTTTTCCAATTAATATTCGTTCATGTAAGGAAGTGAAATGTTTCATTGTATCACCAAATAGTAATACTTTTTGTTTTTTATCATTTTCGTAGAATGGGAAAAGGATATGATTAAACTGAAAGAAATCAAAGAGTTTAAATCCAATACTATTTAGTACAGTCTTTTTAAATTGTACATTTTGAATCACTCTTTTTTCTAAGTAGTTTTGTTCATTAATAATAGTTGCAATCGCTAATGTTTTTTTGTTGCCTGTTTTCCAAAAATCGTTCCACATCGTTTCCATAAATGTAGAAACATTTAGGTGAGGGAGAAGGTGAAATAACTTTTGTGATCTCTTTATACTTTGTTCGTAAAGTAAAAATTGAGGGTATACATCTTGGAAAATAAGCCAATTCCCTCTTTCTAAAAAAGAAAAAAATATGAATTGATCTTTCTCTGATAAAATTCTCGTATATAAATCGCCCTTTAAATCAGTCATATTCCAACCACCGTTACGTGATACCATATGTCCAAGCAGTGCCCAATGTATTTCTGGATATTGAATGTAAAATTGATAGTATGCGCGTGTTCTTGTCACATTATTTTTATTTAGCTGTTCTGTTTGTATTTTTATTTTGTTGATGATGAGTTGCTCTTCTTTCGTTAATTTATACATGGTACCAGAAGGAATAAGCTTGCTTTTTTGTTTCAATTCATTTTTTATATCGAATAGTGAGAGAGGCAGGGCTTTGGAATGTCCGTTATATGTATGATTTGAATTATTTCGGTCCATTCCGTTACCTCCCTTATTCATAAATTTAAACATGATTATTGGCTATGAGTCATTCTATTTATTTTATTACGAGTATAAGAAATAAATGAGCGGTGTTTTTTTACAAGGAATTTATTTATCATGAAAACAGTATAAAAAATCTTACTGTTGTGAGGTGAAATGAAAAACAGAAACTATGTTTAATAGTTTCTGTTTTTTTATTTTGTCAATTAAATGTAACAAACGACGATTATGATTTAAATCAATTGAAAATAATTCAATAAATTTTTATAAATACAATTTTAATTGAAATGTGTAGTAGGAGGAAAAGAAATGCTAAATAAAATAATTTTAATTACTGGTGGTACAGGCTCGTGGGGACATGAACTTATAAAACAACTATTAGAAAAATCACCGAAAGAAATTAGGGTTTTTTCAAGAAATGAAACGGTTCAGTTTGAAATGCAGCAACAGTTTATAAATGATGATAGATTAAAATTTATTATTGGAGATATTCGTGATAAAGATCAACTAGCCTATGCTTGCCAAGGTGTACATTATGTATTCCATCTTGCAGCTTTAAAACATGTTCCAGTATGTGAGTATTATCCTTATGAAGCTATAAAAACTAATATACATGGTACACAAAATGTAATTGAAGCATCTATACAGATGCAAGTTGAGAAAGTTATATATGTTTCAACGGATAAAGCGGCCGATCCATCAAATACGTATGGGATGACAAAAGCAATTGGTGAGAAATTAATGGTTCATGCGAATATGCAAACGAAGAAAACAAAATTCATTTGTGTTCGTGGTGGAAATGTTTTAGGAACGAGTGGAAGTGTAGTACCACTTTTTAAACAACAAATTAAAAAATCTTCACAAGTAGGGATTACCGATGCTAATATGACTAGATTTTTCTTAACAGTTGAAGATGCTGTTGAATTGTTATTTAAAGCCGTATATCAAGGTAGAGGCGGGGAAATCTTTGTTATGAAAATGCCGGCATGTAAAATAACAGATTTAGCAGAAGTATTAATTGAAGATTCGGAAAAAGAAAACATTAAGGTAAAAGAGGTAGGGATAAGACCGGGTGAAAAATTAAGTGAAATGCTTTTATCTGAGGTAGAGAGTAAAACAAGTATAAGTTTTGATCAAAATTATTTTGTGGTACTACCGACGATTTCTATAGAAGGACTTCAAGAATATTATTCTAGCTATCCGCTAGTGGATATGAAGAGTTTTAGTTCTCAACAAGACTTACTTACAAAACATGAGGTGAAACAAATGCTAGGAAAAGGAGGGTTTTTACGATGAAAAAAAATGCGAGCCTTTTAATAACTGGTGCAAATGGTTTCACAGGACGCCATGCTTGCCAATATTTTTTAGAGCAGGGCTTTCATGTAATTCCTATGTTTCAAAATCGTGCATATAGAGAAACAATTGGGAATGGTATTACTTGTAATTTAACTAATAAGAGCGAAGTAATGAAGGTAATGAAACGAATAAAGCCAGATTATGTATTGCATTTAGCAGGAAGGAATTCGGTCATAGAGTCTTGGACAGCTGCTCTTGAATATGTAGAGATTAATGTAATAGGGACATTATATTTATTAGAAGCAATTAAGCAAGAAGCACCTCACTGTAGAACGTTGGTTATAGGATCTGCTTTGCAAGCAGATAGTATGAACGAAATAAAAATTTCAAATCCATATAGTTTAAGTAAAACGATGCAAGTCATTATTGCAGAAGCGTGGAGTGAATTAATGAATTCAAATATTATCATTGCAAAGCCCTCGAATTTAATTGGTCCAGGAGTATCGAATGGTATTTGTTCTATTCTTGCAAAAAAAATGATAACGATAGAGTCGAATAAAAGTGAAGCAATTATTGAAGTAAACAGTTTGAAAGATAGTAGGGATTTTTTAGATGTACGTGATGCGGTTAAAGCGTATCATGTGTTATTACGCGATGGAACAAATGGAAAACAATATAATATTGGATCAGGGGTAAAACGGTCTTTATTAGATGTAATAGAACAATACAAAGAATTAACACAGCTAAATTTTTCCATAAAAGAAGCAGAGCATAGTGGGAGCGAATCAAATGAGAGTTTAGTAATAGAGGATATAAAAAGGTTAGGTTGGGTCCCAGAAATTCAATTTCATCAATCATTAAAAGATGTACTTGAGTATGCGAAGTGTAGTGAAATCTGCATTCAATGAAAAATAAAAAGGGTGTAAGAAATATATGAATGGCTATAAAACAATAGATAATCAAAATACGCTATTTCTTTTAATTGTTGATACGCTGGACTGGAAAGATGAGGAAGAGCATGTTTTGTGTATCTATGAGGCGATAAATAAATGTCTAGTCTATGTGGAGGGTAAAAAGGGTGATAGGAAAAGTCCAGTAATAGGTACAGGAACTAGGGCGGTAATTCAAGTCTTTGCTCAGTATGAATGTAGTGAGTATGGAAATGATTTTTATGATCTCGTTAAAGATTTTTTGCAAGATATAGGATTTGAGTTAAATGTTTATATAAATAATAGTAAGTTTACTTACATTTAATAGATAAGTATAAAACAAGATTTTTAATGATAAAGGTGGATATAAATTATGAATAAAAAGATTCTCTTTACTGGGGGCGGTACAGCCGGACACGTAATGATTAATATGGTATTGATTCCTAAATTTATGGAAAAAGGATGGGGAGTTGAGTATATTGGATCTCAAAATGGAATTGAAAAACTATTAGTTCAAAATGTGAAATACAATAGTATTTCAACGGGAAAGTTTAGGAGATATTGGGATTGGGAGAACTTTAAAGATCCTTTTAAAATAATAAAAGGTTGCATACAAAGTTATAAATTGATGAAACGAATAAAACCAGATGTTATTTTTTCGGCAGGAGGATTTGTTTCCGTTCCGGTAGTAATAGGAGCGTGGATGAATAAAGTACCCGTAATAATACGTGAACCAGATAGTACGTTAGGATTAGCAAATAAAATAGCATTACCTTTTACTACAAAACTATGCACAACATTTCCTCAGACAGGAGAAAATGTAAGTAATGAGAAGAAGGTTTATGTAGGACCAATTGTAAGGGAAGAAATTGAGAGGGGCAATGTATTACGGGGAAGAAGCTATTGTAAATTTCAGCAAGATAAACCAGTATTGTTAATTATGGGTGGGAGTCAAGGTGCTCAATGGATAAATGATATGGTAAGGGAAAGTTTGGAAACATTACTATTAAATTTTAATATTGTTCATATGTGCGGTAAAGGGAAGGTGGATTCATCTATTGGTATGGAAGGTTATATGCAATTTGAATATATAGGGGAAGAGTTGCCGCATATACTAAATATGGCGAGTGTTGTAGTTTCGAGAGCGGGTTCTACTGCTATTTCTGAATTGCTATTCTTGAAGAAACCAATGTTGCTTATCCCGCTAACTAACAGTTCCAGTAGGGGAGATCAAGTTTTAAATGCTGAATATTTTTCTCGGCAAGGATATGCAGAAGTTATACTCCAAGACAAAGTAAGTATGAATGTATTCATACATGCAGTAAATAAGTTGTATGCAAATAAGGAGAGATATATTCAAAACATGACTGGCTATACGAAAACAAATGATGAGGGGATTCATCAATTAATAGATATAATAAATGAAGTGGTACAGTAATAGAAATTTAAATAGTAAAAAGGAAAGAAGGTATCTTCTTTCCTTTTTACTATAGTTGTTCAAATTCATTATTACTTATCCTGATTAGCTATGTATTATGGGTGAATCCCACTTTCTAATAGCTCAGTAAATGCATTAGTATGAATAGGTTTACTGTAATAGTAACCTTGAATAAACTGACATTTATTTTTTTGAAGGAAATTCACGTGTTCTTTCGTCTCTACCCCTTCAGCAATGACAGACATTCCTAATGTATTTGCTAATGTGATGATTGTTTTAATAATTTCCATTCCATCGTCACATGTTTCAGACATTGTAATAAATTCTCTTGGGATTTTTAACGTATCGATTGGATATAAAGGTAAGTAAGCTAGCGAAGAATAGCCTGTACCAAAGTCGTCGATTGAAATGTGAATCCCTAAACTTTTTAGTGTGCGCAATTTTATCAATGTTTCTCGTTCATCCATCATTGCAATTCGCTCTGTTAACTCAAGATCGAGAGAACTTGCTGGTAAACCTGTATTTGCTAAAGTAGAAGAAATAGACTTTACAAAATCCTCTTGTTCAAATTCTTTAGCAGATAAATTTACACCTATTTTTAAATGTGAATATCCGAGTGCATGCCAACGTTTCATTTGCTCGCAAGCTTGCTCTAATGTCCATTTTCCTATTGGAATAATTTGTAGTGTTTCTTCTGCAATCGGAATAAACTCGTATGGAGAAATAACGCCTAATTCAGGATGATTCCACCTGATTAAAGCCTCTGCACCAATAATTTTATTAGATTCACTATCAACTTGAGGTTGGTATAAAAGGAATAATTCTTCATTTTGTATTGCGTTTGGTAAATCTTTTTCTAATCGTAATCGTCTTTCAATTTTTTTAGCGATTACATCGTCATAAATAGAGACAGAGTTAAGCTCTTTTGCCTTTGCATCATACATTGCAACATTAGCGTTTTTCAGAAGTGTAGCGGTATCGATTCCGGAATGTGGATAAATTGCGATGCCGATACTTAGTGATAAAGTTAATGTATGCTCATGTATGACAAACGGCTTTTCCATGCATTCAAATAACCGGTTACATAATTGGAATAAGGAATCTTCGTCAGTATAGTTTTCAATTAAAATTGTAAATTCATCGCCACCGATTCTTGACAGATGAGTATGTGATGGAAGACAGGATTGGAATCGCTTTGCTACTTCTTCTAATATGTAATCTCCTGACGAATGTCCCAGTGTATCGTTAATTGCTTTAAAGCGATCTAAATCTAAATATAATAATGCGAACTCACTGTCTGTTGTTCTAGCATTTTTTATAACTCTTTTTAATTTCTTATGGAAAAAGGCACGGTTCCCAATTTTCGTTACAGTATCATGGAATGCTAAATATTTTATTTCTTCTTGCTGTTTTTTTAGTGCAGTAATATCTTTCACCATTATATAGCTTCCTGAAATTTGCCCGTCTATCATAATAGGGACGATGGTAACGTATAAAAAATAAGTAAAGCCATCTTTATATTGAGAACTGAGTTGTAAGGATGCCGATTCTTGTTGTTTCACTTTTTCTAATGCAGATGCTAGTTTATGTTTATCTTCATCTAAAATAATCGAAAAACAAGTTTCACCGAGTAACTCATTCGTTGGTGCTCCCAGTAACATACTTCCAGCTTTATTTACATTTAAGAAGATTCCATTTAAATCAATCGTAAAAATAGGATCAGGATGATATTCATATAGTGATTTGAATTTTTGTTGTTTCTGAGATAGAGCCTCTGATTTATAAACTAAATCAGAAGTTCGTAAAGTCACTTTTTCTTCTAGTTGAGCATTAAATGCCTGTAAACGTTTTGTTAGGGAATTGTTTTGCATACGTACAATAGAATGACGAATGAGTACGAAAATAAAAGTAATACAATTTCCTGTAATGAGAGTTGAAGATGCTGTTTGTTCTTTTAGTGTAAACCCGATTAGTATTGTAACGGCAAGATAGGGGAATACAACTAAAACTTTTTTTCCTAGTTTAGGGTGTACAATAAAGTAATTTTTAGTGCTATTATAATCATCTGAAATAGAACCAGCTATTGCAATAAGTAATATAGGTATTCTATATAAAAGACGTAATAATGTTATCGTTTCAGTTGATAAATGATTATTTAAGTAAAAATAAATATAGTTAAAAGTTGCAGAACTTATTAATACAAAAATAAAGATATAAATCTTCCGTTTGGAATTAAAAATTGTCGGACGGAAAAAGAGACTAACGCCTAGTAGAAGAAATAATAAATCTGCAATTGGGTATAGAAATGAAAGGAAAACATCTCCTAGTGAAAGAGAGAATATATTTAAATTTGGCTGATTAAATAAATACCACTCCAATGTGAATATGGAAGTAAGTACGATGCATATATCACAAATAAAGAACGCTTTTTCCCATTTATCGCATTCTTTTAAAATTTTATAACAGAAAGCGATAAGACAGAAAAATAAGAAAAACATGTAAAATACATCAGAAATAGTAAATCGATGTATTGGAATTTCGAAGAAGCTATCCTCATATGTGTATACTATTTTCCCTAATAAAAAGCTACCGATTGCTATTGTGATACATATCCAAAATGGATTTGAACTAACTTTTTTAGAATATATAGAGTAAATGAGTGATACAAATGTAATGGCTTCAACGATAAGTGAAGCGAAGCGTACATCCGAATTTGAAAAATGAGTAGGGAACAGATAAAAAAATATAAAATAGATTGAATAGCATATTAATGTTCCAATTAATATATATAGTTGTAAATTTTTAGTTAATTTCAATAAAATCACCTTCTTTAATTATGCACTATATTCGTAATATCTATACATAATAATATTATTTAAGAATTGTATCAGATTTCCTTATAAAAATCATGTTTATAAGGAAAGTGTTAAAAAGTGTAATACTTCTTAAAATTAAAAAAGTGTTGTTTTTAATAATATGTACTTCATCAAGATTTTAAATGGGAATTGTATATTTAGTCATCCTTTGGATTCTATAGGTTTTTTAATAGTTCGCAAGTGAATATGCATAATTGCATAAAGATAATACATTCAATTTTATATAAAATATTTTCATTATAAAGTATGAACTAAACTTTTGTATGTGTTTATTCTCATACTAATGAGGGATTTCAAAAAGAGGTTACGTATATACAATAATACGTAAGCATGTATAAAATTTTTAGTATGGGAGGAAAAGCATGAAGAATTGGGTGAAATTTCGAATAGCACGTCCAACTGATCAGTTTGAAAAGGTTATAGAATTCTATGAAAAAGGAGTAGGCTTAAAACGTATAGGTGAATTCTACGATCATGAAGGCTATGATGGGGTCATGTTTGGACTCCCAGATGAAGAATATCATTTAGAATTTACGAGACATATAGAGGGGAGTCCATGTCCAGCTCCGACGAAAGATAATTTACTCGTATTTTATATGCGTGAAGATAGCGAAATGAAAAAGGTGAGTAAAAGGCTGTATGCATTGGGATATGATGAGGTAGAGCCTGAAAATCCATACTGGAAAGATAAGGGGATAACGATAGAGGATCCAGATGGTTGGAGAATTGTGTTGATGAAACTAGAGGAATAATGGGTAATGATGCTTGAAGTTCAAGTAGGACGAAATACGTAAAAGAGCTTTCTTTTGAGGGGATACACTCATGGAAGGCTTTTTTATTTGGAATCTGAAAAATAAAATTTGAAATTATATTCTGAAAAGTTGTAAAATAAGAACGTATATTCCTATTGGTTTAAGAGAAGAGTCTGTAAAGATAAATAGAAAAGTAGGGGGCTTTTTATGAAATGCCGGATTAAGGATACAGAAATATATTATGAAATCATTGGCGAAGGAAAACCAGTCATTATTATACATGGCTGTGCACCTGATCATAGGTTAATGCAGAGGTGCATGGAATCAGTATTCGAAAAATATAAAGGCTATCAAAGAATATATATTGATTTACCTGGCATGGGGAAATCGAATGCTCCAGATTGGATAAATAGTTCAGATCATATGTTAGAACTGTTACTTGCATGTATTGAAGAAATCATTCCAACGAAAAACTTTTTATTAGTAGGAGAATCTTATGGGGGATATTTAGCTAGAGGTATACTCACAAAGCTGTTTGAAAGAGTTAATGGATTACTATTAGTATGCCCTGTTGTTGTAGCGGAGCAAGAAAATAGGATTATCTCTAATAAACAGATAATTGTACAAGATAAGGAGTTTTTAAATACACTAACTGCCACTGATAGAGAAGAATTTTGCGAGTTAGCAGTGGTCGCGAATGAATATACATATACGAGATTTAAAGAGGAGATTAAGCCGGGACTAGATATTGCTAATTATGAATTTATTGAAAGGTTGCAAAAGAATTACTCTCTTACTATGAATTTTCATCATATGAAATATGAGAAACCCGTTCTTTTACTAGCTGGAAGACAAGATATCTCGGTAGGTTATCAAGACATTATAAGAATTATTGATGATTATCCAAGAGCGACATTAGCGATGTTAGATATGGCAGGGCATAATTTACAAATTGAACAACCTGAAGTATTCGAGTGTTTAGTAGGCGAGTGGATTAGACGAACAAATCAACAAAGTTTATAAAAGACGAATGAATATTTTCAAGGAGGAAGTATGAGTACCTATATCTATATGGTTAGACATGGTGAATCACCAAAATTAGAAGGAAATGAAAGAACAAGCGGATTAACTGAAAAGGGAAGTTTAGATGCTCATAGAGTAACGGACATATTAAAAACAGAGGGAATCGATACTTTCATTTCAAGTCCGTATAAGAGGGCTGTGTTAACGATAGAAAAATCAGCCGATTTCTATGAAAAAGAAGTAGTAGTATATGAAAATCTCAAAGAGTGTATGTTTTTAAGTGAGGATAAGATTATATCAGATAAAGAGGTGTATCCACTTGTAAAGAATATGTTCTCTGATCCGGATTTTGCACTAACGGAAGGAGAGTCATATAAGGATTGTCAGAGACGGATAGTGAAAGTGCTAAAGGAAATATTGATGGATTTTCAAGGGCAAAAAGTTGTAATTGGTACGCATGGGCTTGTAATGACTTTAATGATGAATTACTTTGATAATCAATACGGGTTTGAATTTCTTATACATGCATCGAAGCTCGACATATATAAGTTGGAATTTAAGGATGAGCAATTAATGAATGTAGAAAGATTATGGATAGGAGATAGAAAGAATCTTTATCAACTGTTTTTAGAATCTTAAATCAATAAGTAATTATTCAGTTTCTGAATAATATTATTGGAAGTTGGTTTAAGTAAACAACTTTTAATATGACAAAATTCCAAACATTGGATTTATATTCAATTGGAGAAAAAGATGTAGAATTTTGTCTTACGGTCCCCGTTTACTTTTCATTTCATTACATATAGGCTTTGTGGTGTAAAGGAGAAAATCACCTTTACACAAAATTTATAAGGAGGACATTGTGATGAAAAAGATTAGAAAGTTTGCGGGAGTTGCTTTAGCGGGCACGATTGGATTAAGTGGACTACTGTTTTTAGAACCAAGTGTAAGTGCTGCAGAAACACAGCAGGTGAAAGAAGAAAATTTCAATGCAATTGATGTAACGATGAATCAAAGTGAATTTTATGTATTGAGTGGCAGAAGCATTGATGTTCTTTCTGGAGATAAAGAAGCAATTCAACTAAATAAATACACAATTCGTTTTAGTAAACCAGGGAAGTATGTCATTAAAGTAAATGGCTGTATTTATGACGATATATATACTTTTATTGTAAATGAGTAGTATATATTCTTAAATTGTGAGATAAAAAAAGAAACACCCTATTTGCGGTGAGAATCGTAAATAGGGTGAATTTATTTGGATTAAGCTGTACTTTAAATATGTTCACTAATGTTCTTTTTGCTATGTAAAGTATGTAAAAGAGTTTGAAACATCTTAAATGATTGTTGAAAGATTGGGCTTTGAATAAAGGTGTACAGAAAAGTTACGATGAAAACAGGACCTCCTAGCATAAATCCAATAACTAGTACAACACATTCTACTATAATTCTAGCACGGCTAATAGACAGTCCTGTTTTGTCGGAAATAGTAAGCATGAATCCATCGCGAGGTCCAGCACCAATCCCAGCCGCAACGTACATCCCTCCCCCAATACCTGTAATGGCAATACCGGATAATAAAATGAGTAAATTTATCCATAAAAAATCACTAGCGTTTGGAAGGATATTTGATTGTAAGAAAAAGTCCATAATGGGGCCGATAAGTAGTGCATTTAAAAATGTGCCCACATTTATATATTTTCGATCTACTAGTAAAGAAATGAGAACGAGACATAATCCACATATGACACTCCACGTACCAATGGTCCATCCAAATCTTTGGTAGAGAGCCATGTTTAAAACTTCCCAAGGATGTAAACCGAGAAATTTAACTTTGACTGCAAGAGCATTCCCAAGGCCGAAAAAAATTAATCCTAAGAAAAAAAGAAAATAGCGTAAGAGAGTTAGCCTCATCTTTAATACCTCCCATATTTTATAATTATGTATATTACATGTAAGAGTCTTAATGTACAAATATTACGACTTTTTAGTTGGTATTCATAATTTCTAAAATACAAATGAAATATATATTCACAGTCAAAAAAGTTAAAATATTTCGTTTTAAGGATTATAATAGAAAGAGAAACGTAAAAGGGAGTGAATGAGTTTGAAACAAGAACTTATTGAAAGATTTACGAGATATGTAAAGATTGATACACAATCAAATGAAGAAAGTCATACAGTACCAACAACACCTGGACAAATTGAGTTTGGAAAGATATTAGTGGAAGAGTTAAAAGAGATTGGCTTAACAGAAGTAACAATGGATGATAATGGGTATGTAATGGCAACACTTCCTGCTAATACGGATAAGGATGTTCCAGTAATCGGCTTTTTAGCACATTTAGATACGGCAACAGATTTTACAGGGAAAAACGTAAAACCACAAATTCATGAAAATTTTGATGGCAATGCAATTACGTTAAATGAAGAGCTAAATGTTGTGTTAACGCCAGAACAGTTTCCAGAATTACCATCATATAAAGGGCATACGATTATTACAACGGATGGTACGACACTTCTTGGAGCAGATGATAAAGCGGGTCTTACAGAAATTATGGTTGCAATGAATTATTTAATACATAATCCGCAAATTAAGCATGGGAAAATTAGAGTTGCATTTACGCCGGATGAAGAAATTGGTCGTGGGCCAGCGCATTTTGATGTAGAAGCGTTTGGTGCATCATGTGCTTATACGATGGATGGAGGTCCATTAGGTGGTTTAGAGTATGAAAGCTTTAATGCTGCAGGTGCTAAGTTAACGTTTAACGGAACGAATACACATCCTGGAACAGCGAAAAATAAAATGCGTAACGCAACTAAACTTGCTATGGAGTTTAATAGCTATTTACCGGTAGAAGAGGCGCCGGAATATACAGAGGGTTATGAAGGATTCTATCATTTACTTTCTTTAAATGGTGACGTTGAGCAAAGTAAAGCGTATTATATTATTCGAGATTTTGATCGTGAAAATTTTGAAGCGCGTAAACATAACGTTGAAAATATTGTGAAGCAAATGCAAGAGAAGTATGGACAAGATGCAGTCGTTTTAGAAATGAATGATCAATACTATAACATGCTTGAAAAAATTGAACCAGTGAGAGAAATTGTTGATATTGCATATGAGGCGATGAAAAGCTTAAATATCGAACCAAACATTCATCCGATTCGTGGTGGAACAGATGGATCACAATTATCGTATATGGGATTACCAACGCCGAATATTTTCACAGGTGGTGAAAACTATCACGGTAAATTTGAATATGTTTCGGTAGATACGATGGAAAAAGCTGTTCAAGTTATTGTGGAAATCGCAAGACGCTTCGAAGAACAAGCTTAAAAAAAACCAAGTAGTGCGGATGCGCTACTTGGTTTTTTAGTATAATACTCGCCACAAATAAAAAGTTGCGTAAGACTCCCAGTTGGTCCAATTTGCCGCAAAATCTTTTATTTCACGTTTAGTCGGTTTACTTTCAGAACCTGTTATATATTTAATTGCATTGTGCAAACCAACATCGTCAATTGGAAAAGCGGAAGGAAATCGTAAACAGCGCATTAAAACATAGTGGGCAGTCCACGGTCCTATACCATGTATAGCAGTTAATTGTTTTTCAGCTTGTTTCACGTCTTGTATTTGTAGTAAAGATTCTTTTGATAGTTTTCCTTCTGTAATAAGCTTTGCAATACCGATTAAATATTCACATTTTCTAGTCGTCATTTTTAAGTTTTTGAGATCCTCTACATGTAAATTGGCAATCGTTTCAGGAGAAGGGAATATCCAATGTTTTCTATCATTCCACTCTACATAACTTCCAAAGTGTTCGACTAATCTTCTTTTTAGTGTATAAGCATATGTGAGGTTTATTTGCTGACCGATAATTCCCCAGGAAAGTGCTTCAAATAAGTCTGGAATACCTAAAGTACGAAGACCATAATATTGTTCAATTGGTCTTTGAAGGAGTACATCATGTTTAGCTAATGTATAAAAGGGAGCTAAATCAGTAGTTAAATCAAACCACTCTTTCACATAGTGAGCGACAGCTTCGCATACCAATTCTTCAGATGTATATAATTCTTCTAAAAAACGTATTTGAATATTTCCATCCATATTCATACTAATTTCAACTAAAAGATTTACATCGTGAACAGGGATCACTTTATAAATTTTGTTATCTTCAATGTGGAACATACATTCATTGTTAGAACGCGATAGATAGCGTAAATTTTCTTGGAAACTAAATTCTGTTGGAACTACTAAAGTTAATGCGCTAGTATGTTCTGCTGTCATATGCATTTTACCTGCGACTTTTCTAATATAAGCAATTCTTTCTTCATTGCTAATCCACCTCTAAATCCGGTTAATTTACCATTCTTTCCAATAACACGATGGCAAGGAATCGTAATGAGAAGAGGGTTGGCAGCAATAGCAGTAGCAACAGCACGTACAGCCGTAGGTTTTTGTATTCTTTCGGCAATTTCTGAATAAGAATATGTTTTCCCGTAAGGAATTTCACGTACCGTATTCCAAACAGATAATTGAAAATCAGTTCCGTAAGCATCGATAGGGAATGTAAAAGTTTCTCGTTTACTTTCTAAATACTCGGTAACTTCTTTCGCATATGATTGCAGATAATCTGGATTACAGGCCAATATATGTTGTGGCAATTTTTTTCTAGCCCATATATTTAGTTCTTCTAAATTTTCATCTTGTGATCCAATAAAGCATAGTCCATTTTCTGTTGCCGCAATATGAAACTGCCAATTCTTATGTGTAAGTAGCGTCCAATAAATAAATTTATTTTTGTTGGAATTCATTTTTGTATCCTTCTTTCATTTCGTTCTTTTTTCGATATTCAGTAGGAGTAAACCCGGTTTTCTTTTTAAATAAGGTTGCGAAATACTCTGTGTTTTCTATCCCGACAGCAGTACTAATTTCTTTAATGGATTGATTTGTTTGTAATAGTTGTTCTGCTGCTTTAACAATCCTGAACTGTAGTATATATTCTATTGGACTTATTCCTGTTGTTTTTTTGAAAGTGCGTTGTAAATGAAAGGGGCTACCATGGCACATTTCTGCAAGTATATCGAGAGTTAATAATTCGTTAAAGTTCTTTTCTATATAATCTTTAATTTGTTCTACCCATTCTTCATTAGGTAAAGTTAGTCCATTTGGCTTACAACGTTTGCACGGGCGAAAGTTTTCACTTAATGCTTGCTCTGCATGATGAAAAATTCGTACATTGTTTCTATTCGGTATTCTTGATTTGCATGACGGCCGGCAAAAGATTCCTGTTGATTTCACGGCATAAAAGAATTTGCTATCATAGGAAGAATCATTCTGAATAATTGCTTGCCAATGCTCATTTGTTAACGTAATTCCTTCATTGTGCAAAGAACATCACCTCTGAAATTAGTATAACCTGAATAAAGTGCGTATGTATGTATTCACAAATGTAAGAGCAAGATTACAAAGGTGAAAATATGATTGTTTTTCTATTTTGTGATAGCATGAAATTTGGAAATAAACATCAAGAGGAGGGCTATAAGTGAAGTTAATTTCATGGAATGTAAATGGTTTGCGAGCAGTTATCGCAAAGGGTGGATTTTTAGAATATCTCGAGGAATCAAATGCTGATATATTTTGTTTACAAGAGATTAAATTACAAGATGGACAAATTGATTTAAATCCAGAGGGATACTATACATACTGGAATTATGCTGTGAAAAAAGGCTATTCAGGAACGGCTATTTTTTCGAAACAAGAACCGCTTTCTGTTACATACGGTTTAGGCATCGAAGAGCATGATCAAGAAGGCCGAGTTATTACTGTAGAATTCGAAGGTTTTTATATGATAACGTTATATACACCAAATTCAAAACGTGGATTAGAACGATTAGATTACAGAATGAAATGGGAAGATGATTTCCGGGCGTATATAAAACGATTAGATGAAAAGAAACCAGTTATTTTTTGCGGTGATTTAAACGTTGCTCATAAAGAAATCGATTTGAAAAATCCAAAAAGTAATCGTAAAAATCCTGGATTCTCTGATGAGGAACGAGAGAAATTCACACGTATTTTAGAAGAAGGATTTATTGATACATATCGTTATCTGTATCCTGATCAGGAAGGCGCATACTCATGGTGGTCGTATCGTATGGGAGCGAGAGCGAAAAATATTGGATGGCGTTTAGATTATTTTGTTGTTTCTGAAAGAATGAAAGACAAAATAACAGAGGCGAAAATTAATAGTGAAGTAATGGGATCAGACCATTGCCCAGTTGAATTACACATAAATTTCTAAAAAAAGAAGTATCTCCCTGACATTAGGCGGATACTTCTTTTTTATTCAGTTTGTTAAAATTTTTCAAATCTTTCTTGAAATAATTGCATATTAAATATATACTTAGTAACGATAATCATTATCAATGAAAAGGGTTATCAATGGATGAGGTGTAAAAGAATTATAGTTTAGGGGAAGTGAACGGGAATGAGTTCTGGATAGAATTATTAATCTAATGAAATATATATGTAAGACAAGTTTCATATAGTTAAATTTTGTTGAGAATATAGTTTGAAAATTAGAGAGGAGATATATAAAGATGAACAAGAAGTTATTTACATTAGGGATGGTTACAGTATTAAGTGTAGGATTAGCAGCATGTAATAGCGCTGATAAAACTTCTGGGGAGCAAAAGCAACAGACAAAAGCTACGGAAACGAAAAAAGACGAAAAAAGAAAAATTACATATTTAGGTGAAGAATATACAGTACCAGCAAAAGTAGATAAAATTGCGACAGCTAGTTTAGAGTCAATGGAAGATGCAGCGGTACTTGGTATTAAGCCAGTCGGTGCAATTACTGTTGGTGGTAAATTACCGAAGTATCTTGAAAAAGATTTAGAAGGTGCAAAATCTGTTGGTGAGAAAATGGAACCAAATTTTGAAACATTACTACAATTAAAACCAGATGTTATTACATCAAGTACGAAATTCCCAGCAGAAACAGCTGAAAAGTTCACGAAAGTAGCTCCGACATTCCCAGTATCGCACGTGTCAACAAATTGGGAAGATAATTTAAAGTTAATGGGAGAATTAACTGGTAAAAAAGATAAAGCAGAAAAGATTATTAAAGATTACAATACGGATGCTGAAAAAGCAAAAGCAAAATTAGGAGATAAGTTAAAAGACAAAAAAGTACTTGTTATTAGACTTAGAGCAAACGACTTATTCCTATACCCAGAAGGAGTATACTTTAATCCTGTAATTTATAAAGATCTTGGACTAACTGCTCCAGAACAATTGAAAACTGTAAAAGCACAAGAGAAAATTTCATTTGAAAAACTTGCTGAACTTAACCCGGATTATATTTTCTTACAATATGAGTCAACTGAAAATAAAAACCCGAAAGTGCTAGAAGAAATTGAAAAGAATCCAATTTGGCAAAGTATGAATGCTGCGAAAGAAAAGAAAGTATTTGTAAACGTTGTAGACCCAATGGCACAAGGTGGTACAGCTTGGAGTAAAACAGCATTCTTAAAAGAAGCAGTGAAGAATTTATCTAAATAATACAATAAGTAAGGTGCGTTGAATGATATGCAGAAAACAAATGCAGTACCAGTGACTATATTATGTATAGCACCCATACTCATCTTATTCACAGTTATACTTTCTATTTTGTATGGGGCCAAAAGTATTGATGCTGAAACAGTGTGGAACGCATTATTTCATTTTGATTCAAGTGATGTAAATCATAATATTATTATTACTTCACGTTTACCAAGGGTAGTTGCAGCTCTTTTAGTTGGAGCATTTCTAGCCATATCAGGAGCACTTATGCAGGGGATGACAAGAAACTATCTTGCATCCCCTTCTATTATGGGTGTGACGGATGGGGCAGCTTTTGTTATTACACTTTGTATGATTTTTCTTCCGGGAATGTCATCAATTGGTATGGTTGTGTGTTCAATGATTGGTTCTGCGCTAGGAGCAGGTATTGTGTTTGGTTTTGGTTCGCTCCTCCAAAATGGCTTATCACCAGTTAGATTAGCAATTATCGGGACAGTTATTGGAACATTTTTAAGTAGTGTATCTGCTGCGATGGCTTCGTATTTCCAAATTTCTCAAAATGTTAGTTTTTGGTTTAATGCAAAGTTAGATCAAGTGGACCCTAATGTAATTATAATCACGATACCTTTTGGGATAATTGGGATAGCTTTAGCATTAGTAATATCAAAATCTATTACAATTCTTTCTTTAGGAGAAGAGGTATCTATTAATCTAGGACAACGTACAAAACTAGTTAAAGGGATGGCGATTTTATCCGTTATTCTTTTAACAGGAACAGCAGTTGCATTAGTCGGAAAAGTAGGTTTTGTAGGTTTAATTATTCCGCACATTACTCGCTTTATAATTGGGGTAGATTATAAGTGGATCCTGCCATGTGCAGGTGTTATTGGTGGAGTTTTCTTAGCGTTATGTGATGTTTTAAGTAGATTTGTAAATTATCCATTTGAAACGCCAATTGGAGTCGTTACTTCCTTAATTGGAATTCCTTTCTTCCTTTATTTAATCCGTACAAGAGGGGGAGAGAGACATGCTTAATAGTTCAAGGCAACGTTTCGGAATGACGATGGGGATTATTATATTTTTAATACTATGTGCTGTTTATATTAGTTTAACGAATGGCACGTTTGATATTACGATTACAGATGTATTTAAAACACTCTTTAGAATAGATCCAGTACCAGATCATGATTTAGTTATTTTTGAGTTTCGTCTTCCGCGCATCGTAATTGCTGGATTAGTAGGATTGGGCCTCGGCGTTGCAGGTGCTGTTATTCAAGGGATTACGAGAAATGGATTGGCAGACCCAGGTATTTTAGGAGTAAATGCCGGAGCAGGAACAGCAATCGTCATCTTTATGTTTTTCTTTCAAGGACAATTAAAGAGCACAGACTGGATGTCTATTATGATGATGCCAATGTTTGGTTTAATCGGCGGATTAGGTGCAGCTATTATCATTTATCTGTTTTCTTGGAAAAACGGTAAGCTAGATTCGCAACGTCTTTTATTAACAGGGATTGCGATTGGATCAGGATTTGGGGCATTTTCTATGTACCTATCACTCAAAATGAAGTCAACTGATTTCGAGATGGCTGCAGTTTGGGTTTCAGGAAGTATATATAGCGCAAACTGGAAGTATATTATTGCAATGTTGCCGTGGCTTATCATATTAATTCCGCTTATACAAAAGAAAGCTTATTTATTAGATTTATTTCAATTGGAAGAAACGAGTATTACAAGTTTAGGAGTTTCAGTAGAAAGAGAGAAATCTATTTTACTATTAAGTAGTATCGGACTTGTGAGCGCTTGTGTTGCAGTTTCAGGAAGTATCGGTTTCATTGGACTAATGGCACCGCATATAGCGAAAAGACTTGTCGGTATTCAGCATAAGCATATTATTCCTACGTGCGGGGTAATCGGAATGTTCCTTGTAATTGCTTCAGACTTTATTGCAAAAACAGTTTTCACACCTGTAGAGTTACCAGTTGGAATCGTTATTTCTATTGTCGGTGTACCGTATTTCTTATATTTACTTTATAAGGCGAAAGCGTAAGAGGAGGAATAAAAGTGAGTATTTTAAGTGCAAAAAATTTAGAAACGAGTTATGAAAAGCTTACAGTGTTTCGCGATTTAAATGTGGAAATACAAGAAGGAAAAGTAACGACAATTATAGGGCCAAACGGGTGCGGTAAATCGACATTGTTAAAAACAATGGGAAGAATTTTAAAGCAAAAGAGCGGTAAAGTATATTTGCAAGGACAGGATTTAAATACAATTCCAACGAAAGAAATTGCGAAGCAGTTAGCTTTACTTCCGCAAACTCCAATTGCGCCAGGAGAGCTTAAAGTAGAAGAGTTAATTTCTTATGGACGCTATCCACATCGCAATAACGTAAATAAGTTAACTTCAAAAGATAAAGAAATGATTGATTGGGCATTAGATATTACGAAAACTTCTGAATTTCGAACGAGACAAATTGCCAATTTATCAGGTGGTCAAAGGCAAAAGGTATGGTTAGCGATGGCTTTAGCACAAGAGACAGAAGTGTTACTACTAGATGAACCAACGACATACCTTGATATGTCTCATCAATTAGATGTATTACAAATTGTGGAGAAGTTAAATAAAGAACATAATTGTACGGTCGTAATGGTACTACATGATATTAACCATGCAGCAAGGTTTTCAGATGAAATTATTGCAATGAAGGAAGGGGAAATCGTTACAACTGGTAGCCCAGAAGAAATCATTACAAATGAAGTGTTAAAAGAAGTATTTCATATTGATGCGCGTGTCATGATTGATCCATATAACGGATCTCCTGTTTGCTTTGGATACGATAGCGTTGTATCTCAAGAAGAGAAAGTTGAAATATATGTAACGAGTTAAGAGGGGGGATATAGGATGAATACTACTATTGAAAAACAGCAGATTATAACATTTAATACAGAGCAGTGGAAAATGTATTCAAAACTAGAAGATAAGGAATATCAAATTCATATTTCAAAGCCGAGGCAGCCAGCACCAGAGTCAGGCTATCCTGTTATATACGTATTAGATGGCAATGCTTTTTTTCAAACATTCCATGAAGCGGTTAAAATACAATCAGTTAGAGCAGAAAAAACAGGTGTTTCACCAGCAATTATAGTAGGTATTGGTTATCCAATTGAAGGGGCATTTTCAGGTGAAGAAAGATGTTATGATTTTACACCTAGCGTAATTTCAAAAGATGCGCCTTTAAAACCAGATGGCAAACCGTGGCCTAAAACAGGAGGAGCACATAACTTCTTTACTTTTATAGAAGAAGAACTGAAGCCTCAAATCGAAAATGATTTTGAGATTGATAAAGGAAAGCAAACGTTATTTGGGCATTCGTTAGGTGGTTTATTTGCTTTACATATACTATTTACAAACGTAAATGCCTTTCAAAATTATTTTATTAGTAGTCCATCTATTTGGTGGAATAACCAGTCTGTACTTGAAAAAGAAGTGAATCTTATAAGTGAATTAAATAGTGCCAAGTTTGAAACGGGAGTGTTCCTTACAGTTGGGTCATTAGAGCGAGAGCATATGGTTGTAGATGCAAATGAATTATCAAAGCGCCTTTTCCAAGTAAAACACGATCAGTTTAGATTTACGTTTTATGAAGCTGAAGGGGAGAATCACGCATCTGTTGTACCGACTTCTTTAAGTAAAGGGTTAAGATTTATTAGTCACGTATAAATTGAAATGAATATCTAATAAAATGCAAACAAAAGGCTATGGGGAATTTCTCCATAGCCTTTTGTTTGTGCAAGTAGAATTGTCCTTTTTGAACGTTTTGTTTCAACTTTTCGTCTAAAGAGACAAAAAGTTGTCACAATTCGGTCACAATTAGCATAAACATAAAATAGACGAAATGAACTTATTTCCAAAAAGGCTTGATTCATTACATTCATGATTAGTAGAGCTGAAAAAGCATGGATTAAAAGTTCACTATATTCTCAAGGAGGTAGATCGTATGAAAACTATTCTTGCTATCGCTGGGCTTATTTGGGTTTTATCACATGGCATTCCAATTTATGAAGGAGAACAAATTCGCAGTGCTCTAAATAAAAATTTTAATGAATATCACATTATTGATCGGCAAGATAATGTTGTGACAGTTCGTGTAAATGACTGTTTTCATACGGTAACCGTGGAAGGAACTTCAGTAGTGAATGACACAAAAGTATGTGATCAGCAATAATTATATATAGGAAGAAAAAAGTCTCAATTTACACGTATGTAAATTGAGACTTTTATTATTGTTTTTTGAAAAAAGGCAAGGGTATTATAATAATTGAGTCTGAGAAGCTAATAAGTTGTTAAGAATAAGCATAGAGCGGAAATATACTCATATGGGGTATCATACATAGATAATTAATGCTATAATTGGTATACTCGTAAAAGCAATTGTTTTATTGGATGAAGAGAAACTTTAAGAAGGTGATAATATGGATCATAAAGAGCATGAAGCAGTAACACATAGATCAGAAAAAGAAAAAGAACAAATTATAAATAGATTAAAGAGAATTGAAGGGCAAGTCCGCGGTATTCAAAATATGATTGAAAATGATCGTTATTGCGTGGATATTTTAGTGCAAATTTCAGCGATTAATGCAGCGATGAAAAAAGTAGGAATGGGTGTATTAAAAAACCATACAAGTCATTGTGTTTCAGGTGCTATTAAAGATGGCAATGGTGACGAAGCAATTGAAGAATTAATGACTGTATTTGAACGTTTTTCAAAAGCGTAAAAACAAGCTAGTATGTAACTGGCTTGTTTTTTGTTTACCTTCATATAAGATTTTGGTGTATTGATGTGAAAAAGTGTATGTAAAATAAACTTTTAGAAAATAATTGAAAAATCATGATACAAAACCATTGATTACCTTAGGGGGGTATGGTAAAATGTAATTGTGATTAACAAACAATGAAGAAACAAGAGGAGGATTTTAAATGGAACAGTTAACATTACAAGTTGAAGGTATGTCTTGTGGACATTGTGTAAATTCTATTGAAAGCAGTGTAAAAGAACTAAACGGTGTTGAACAAGTGAAAGTTCAATTAGCAGAAGGAACTGTTGAAGTTACTATCGACTCGTCTGCTGTAACACTAAAAGATATCGTTGCTGTAATTGAAGATCAAGGATACGATGTTCAATAATTATTTTTAGATATGGAAATAAATCGTACTTTATAGGAAGTACGATTTATTTTGCTAATAATTATACCTCATAAGGGTATATAGAGGTGAGAGACATGAATGAACAAAAAGAGGCCAATCTTCAAATATCAGGAATGACATGTGCGGCATGTGCGAATAGAATTGAAAAAGGTTTGAAAAAAGTAGAAGGTGTTCATGATGCAAATGTAAATTTTGCACTTGAAAAAACAAAAATAATGTATGATCCCCAAAAAACAAATCCGCAACAATTTAAGCAAAAAGTTGAATCGCTAGGGTATGGAATTGTAAGTGATAAAGCTGAGTTTATTGTTTCAGGGATGACATGCGCGGCATGTGCGAATAGAGTAGAAAAGCGCTTAAATAAATTAGAAGGTGTGAACGGAGCGACAGTAAATTTCGCTTTGGAATCGGCTACAGTAGATTTTAATCCTGATGAAATTCATGTAAATGAAATGAAGAGTGCAATTACGAAATTAGGCTATAAATTGGAAGTGAAATCAGATGAGCAAAATGGATCAACTGATCATCGCTTACAAGAAATTGAGCGACAAAAGAAGAAATTTATCATTTCGTTTATATTATCATTCCCGTTATTGTGGGCAATGGTAAGCCATTTCTCATTTACATCGTTTATTTATTTACCTGATATGCTTATGAACCCTTGGGTACAGCTAGCTCTTGCAACTCCAGTTCAGTTTATCGTTGGCGGGCAGTTTTATGTTGGAGCTTATAAAGCATTACGTAATAAAAGCGCAAATATGGATGTTCTTGTGGCACTTGGAACGTCTGCAGCGTATTTCTACAGTGTGTATTTAAGTATTAGGTCGATTGGTTCTTCGGAACATATGACAGACTTGTATTTTGAAACGAGTGCAGTACTTATTACATTAATTATTTTAGGTAAATTATTTGAGGCGAAAGCAAAAGGACGCTCGTCAGAAGCAATTAAAAAATTAATGGGATTACAGGCGAAAACCGCTACTGTTGTACGAGATGGAACAGAAATAAAAATTTTAATTGAAGAAGTGGTAGCTGGTGATATCGTTTATGTGAAACCAGGGGAAAAAATCCCGGTAGATGGGGAAATTGTAGAAGGAAAGTCAGCAATAGATGAATCGATGTTAACAGGCGAGAGTATCCCGGTTGATAAAACAATTGGGGATGTAGTAATCGGTTCTACAATAAATAAAAATGGCTTTTTAAAAGTGAAAGCAACTAAGGTAGGAAGAGATACTGCATTAGCTCAAATTATTAAAGTAGTAGAAGAGGCTCAAGGTTCAAAAGCTCCTATTCAAAGGGTAGCAGATCAAATTTCAGGTATTTTCGTACCGGTTGTAGTTGTGATTGCTATTATTACATTTGCAGTGTGGATGCTATTTGTTACACCTGGTGATTTTGGCGGAGCACTTGAGAAAATGATAGCCGTACTTGTTATCGCTTGTCCGTGTGCATTAGGTCTTGCAACGCCTACATCTATTATGGCGGGATCAGGAAGATCGGCTGAGTATGGCATTTTATTTAAAGGCGGGGAGCATTTAGAAGCAACGCACCGATTAGATACAGTTATTCTAGATAAAACAGGTACTGTGACAAATGGGAAGCCAGTGTTAACAGATGTAATGGTAGCAGATGGATTCCATGAAGAAGAAATACTACGTTTAGTCGGTGCGGCGGAAAAAAATTCTGAACATCCACTTGCAGAAGCGATTGTAGAAGGAATTAAAGAAAAGAAAATTGATATCCCAAGTTCAGAAACGTTTGAAGCGATTCCGGGATTCGGTATCGAATCAGTTGTAGATGGGAAACAATTATTAATTGGTACACGTCGATTAATGAAGAAATTCGATATTGATATTGAAGAAGTTTCTAAATCGATGGAAGCGCTAGAACGAGAAGGAAAAACAGCAATGTTAATAGCAATAGATAAGAAGTACGCTGGAATAGTTGCCGTTGCGGATACTGTTAAAGGTACTTCAAAAGCAGCTATCTCAAGACTTAAGAAAATGGGTCTAGACGTTGTTATGATTACAGGAGATAATACACAAACCGCTCAGGCAATCGCTAAGCAAGTTGGTATTGATCACGTAATTGCAGAAGTATTACCAGAAGGAAAAGCAGAAGAAGTGAAAAAACTGCAAGCGCAAGGTAAGAAAGTAGCAATGGTTGGAGATGGAATAAATGATGCTCCTGCACTGGCTACGGCGGATATCGGTATGGCAATTGGAACAGGTACGGATGTAGCGATGGAAGCGGCAGACATTACGTTAATCCGTGGTGATTTAAATAGTATTGCTGATGCAATCTTTATGAGCAAGATGACGATAAGAAATATTAAGCAAAATTTATTCTGGGCACTAGCTTATAATGGGTTAGGAATCCCGATTGCAGCGTTCGGTTTCTTAGCACCTTGGGTTGCTGGAGCCGCGATGGCATTTAGTTCTGTATCCGTTGTATTAAATGCATTACGACTGCAAAGAGTGAAATTAAAAAAATAAAAATCTATAGAGTAATTGCATATGCTTACAAACAAAAAAACAATACTTTGAAATAAGTATTGTTTTTTTGTTTATATAGAAAGAAAAAAGATATAATAAAGCAGAAATATTGAATACTAGATGGTAGAAAAGTTAAATGATAGTTTAGTAAGGAGGTTCATATATGTTAAAAGATATGATCATTAGAACATTCCATCAAGAGGATTTAGAACAAGTATTACAGTTATTCTATGAAACAGTTCATACAATTAATGCAAAAGATTATAACGTGTTACAGCTACAGGCATGGGCACCAGATCGACTAGAGAGAGAAAGCTGGTTACAGTCTTTAGAGAAGAATATTAGTTATGTAGCGGATTATAACGGTGTAATAGTGGGATTTGGGGATTATAATGATGAGCATTACGTAGATCGTTTATTTACACATAAAGATTATCAAGGAAAAAGGATAGCTTCCTACATACTACAGAAGTTAGAAAAAGAAGCAGTAAACTTGGGGCATGGGGAGATATATACAGAGGCGAGTATTACAGCAAAACCTTTCTTTGAAAGGAAAGGTTTTATTTGCATAAAGGAACAAAAGAAACAGCATAATGGTCAGATTTTTATTAATTATGTAATGAAAAAAATAGCCCTCTCGTAAACGAGAAGGCTATTTTTTCATTATTTTACAGCTTCTTTAAGTTCTTTACCAGCTTTGAAAGCAGGTACTTTAGAAGCTGCGATTTGCATTTCTTCACCAGTTTGTGGGTTACGGCCTGTACGAGCAGCTCTTTCGCGAACTTCGAATGTACCGAATCCGATAAGTTGTACTTTTTCACCAGCAGCTAAAGTGTTAGTGATTGATTCTACTACAGTTTGTACAACTACAGTAGCTTCTTTTTGAGAAATCTCAGCGTTTTGTGCTACGTTTTTAATTAATTCTGTTTTGTTCATGTTTTTCACCTCATATGTAAATAATGCTATTTAAGTTGTTATTATAACGTATAAAACATTCGAGAACAAGTGTACGCACATATATTCGTAAAAAAAATGAAATTTGTAATATTTTTTAGAGCCACTGTATAGACAGTTCATTTAAGCGGATACAGATTGTTTCTTTAATTCGGTTTGCTCTTTATTGGAAGGTAGTTTTTTATTATAAGATATGAAATAAGGTAACGCTACAAATAACATACCGCCTACTAAGTTTCCGAAGAAAACAAAAATGAAGTTTGGAAAATATTCAATCCAAGTTAACTGCCCGGCAAAAATTGCAGCTGGGATAACAAACATATTGGCTACAACGTGTTGAAATCCAATCGCAACAAAAGTCATAACTGGGAACCAGATGCCGATAATCTTTCCGATAAATTCTTTACTTCCCATACTGAGCCAAACAGCTAAACAAACGAGCCAATTACATCCGATTGCAGAAATAAAGGCTTGTAGAGGTGTATCTTCTAGTTTAGCTTGCGCAATGGAAACTGTTTTCGCTAAAAAAGCGCCCTCTGTTAATCCGACGATATGACCGAAAAAATATGCCACGAATATAGCACCTATGAAGTTGCTAAACGTAACAATAACTAAATTTCGTATGAAATGAAATAAAGTAATTTTCTTTTGAAGCCAAGCCATTGAAACGGTCATCATATTGCCAGTTACTAACTCACCGCCTGCAAGAATAACGAGTATAAGACCGATAGGGAATACAGCAGCGCCTAGAAAACTAGTAAATGATCCCCAAGATTTTGGCATTGTTCCGATAACATGGATATCAAGTAAATACCCTAATGCTATGAAAGCACCACCAAAAAAACCGAGGATTAGCATAGGAAGTAATGATAAATGAGCTTTTTTTCTTCCGGAATTCGCAGCAAGTTCCGTAATTTCTTCTGGTGTAAATACAGACATGAATAATCTCTCCTTAATAAAATGATAGAATGAATAGGTGGAACATTTTTAAAAATCTATGTATTATAAAAATATGTTATGACTTCTGTATAAATTTGTCAAAGTGAATGGGATAGAATTGGATATAACTAAAATTGTTCATGTTGTCACATTAATGTAACAATAAGGTTGTAAAGTACTTCTAGAGGTGAGAACATGAATACGCATCATGTGAAAAAAGAACAAAAAAAATCAATCGTCAAGATATTTATAATTAGTTTCATAAGCATAGTAATGATTTCAGTAAGTTTGTATTTCTATGCGACAGAAATAGAACGAAAACTAGTAACAGTTACGTGGAATGAAATAGAAGCATCTACAATTCCTAAAGAGTTTAATAATAAAAAAATATTACAATTCTCAGATGTACATTTAGGGCCAGAATTTACACTGAAACAACTAGAAAATTTGGTGGAGAAGATGAATGCGTTACATCCAGATGTAGTAGTTTTTACAGGGGATTTAATAGATAAGTTTGGATCGTATAAGGCGGAAAGAGAAGAAGCGAAAGGTATTTTACAAAAAATACATGCACCCTTAGGGAAATATGCAGTGTATGGGAATCATGATAGGGGCGGGGGAGGTAGTTTATTTTATAAAAAGTATATGGAGGAAGCCGGTTTCTCTGTGTTAGTAAATGAAGTGCAAAAAATTAAAGTAGAAAACGGAAAATATATTACAATATCAGGTTTGGATGATTTCTTATTAGGAAAGCCGCAAATAGACTCGACTTTAAAACATGTGAGACAACAAGATTTCAATATGCTCTTAGTACATGAGCCGGATGTTGTAGACAAAGTAGCTCGTTACCCAGTTGATTTTCAAATGTCAGGCCATAGTCACGGAGGACAAGTCCAAATTCCTTTTATAGGTCCATTAATTACTACAAAATTAGCTGAGAGCTATGTGGAAGGTATGTATGAATTAGAAGGGAAGAATAAGCCGTTACATTTATATGTAAATCGTGGTATTGGGACAACACGAATGCCTGTTAGATTTTGGAGTGTACCTGAACTTTCGGTATTTGTGTTAAAGCAAAATAGCAACTAGACTATCTTAGAGTAGTAGAAGGGCTTTCAAAGAAAGTGCTCTTTTTTATTGATTGAACACAGAATATTATGTAACTTTTAATTAAAGTGTTAAAAAAGAAAGGGGCATTTCTATGATAGAAACATGGCATAAAGAATTAGAAAGTTTATATAACCAAATGGTTTTGTGGCGAAGAGATTTTCATCAGTACCCAGAGCTATCGTTTCAAGAAATAGAAACATCGAAAAAAATAGCTGAAATCTTAAAAAGCTTTCATATTAATGTGAAAACAGATGTTGGTGGAAGAGGGATAATCGGCGTAATTGAAGGTGGAAAACCTGGGAAGACGATAGCGCTACGTGCTGATTTTGATGCACTACCTATTCAAGATGAAAAGCAAGTTTCATATAAATCAAAGGTTCCCGGCGTAATGCACGCTTGTGGCCATGATGGACATACAGCAACACTTTTAGGCGTTGCAAAAATATTAAGTGAACATAGAGACCAGCTTTCTGGCAAAATAGTTCTTATACATCAACATGCAGAAGAGAAAGACCCTGGCGGAGCAATTGCTATGATTGAGGATGGTTGTTTAGAAGGTGTAGATGTTGTGTTTGGAACACATTTATCTTCTCAAATGCCTATAGGAATGGTTGGAGCGAAAGCTGGAGCAATGATGGCGGCAGCTGATACATTTGAAGTAAAGATTCAAGGGCGAGGCGGTCACGGCGGTATGCCGCATCATACTGTTGATGCTATTATCGTTGCAACACAAATAATTAATCAGTTACAACTTTTAGTGAGTCGAAGAATAGATCCGCTTCAATCTGCGGTATTAACAGTTGGTACATTCCATGCTGGTCAGGCGGATAATATCATTGCGGATACTGCTACGTTTACAGGAACCATTCGAACACTAGATCCTGAAGTGAGAGAATATATGGAGAATGAATTTAAACGAGTTGTTGAAGGGATTTGTCAGTCTCTTCATGCTGAAGTTACTATTCAATATAAACGAGGCTATCCAATATTAATAAATCATGCAGATGAAACGAGTCATTTTATGGAAATCGCGAAACGTGACCTTGGAAGAGAAAGAGTCATTGAAGTACCACCTATTATGGGGGGAGAAGATTTCGCATACTACTTAGAGCATGTTCCAGGAGCATTTTTCTTCACAGGTGCGGGTAATGAAGAAATAGGAGCAACATATCCACATCATCATCCTCAATTTGATTTTGATGAACGAGCGATGTTAACTGGTGGTAAATTACTTTTAAGCCTTGTAAATAGTTATGTAAGAGATGGAAAAGAATCTCTTCATCATGTAGAAGTGAAAAAGTGATTTATATAAATAAAAAACAACAATAGGTCATATAACCTATTGTTGTTTTTTATTATTTTTGCAAGGGGATGGCATCAAAATATGTTCTATAGTTATTAGAGAATTCAAAGTTGTTTTTTGCATCCCAATTAATAGACCAAGACATTAGGCCGCGGAATGCAGGGTAGCCGCTCTGATTTGAAAGCTTATACTTTCCTCCGAAAGGAATTCCTTTCATGATATAATCTAAAGCTTTTTTCATTTCAGTTGGAGAAATATATCCGCCACTTGGAGCGGCCGCTGGTGCTGCAGGAAGTCCAATCATGACTTGATCCGAACGAAGGGCTGGGAAAATGTTATTTGCATTACCACCTACAGGAAAACCATGTAAGAGCATATCTGCCATAGCGACCTCGTAGTCTGCAGTACCTTGATTGTAGTTATTACCGTCCATTCCAATCCCGCTGCCAGCATTGTAGTGTTGAACGTGAATGTATGTTAGTTTGTCTTTCACTCCGTAAATGATTGGTAAATATGCACCCCAGATGCTTCCGTATGCGCTATAACCACCTTGAACATAAGCTGTTTCAGGGGCCATGCTTAATAGAAAATTTGTACCATAATGATCTGAGATTGTCCGAATAGCTGAAATAAGATTTACGATTTGAGGAGTCGTGGGGTTTTTGAAATTAGTGTCATTTCCGTTTAAGTAAATTCCTGATTCAAGGTCAATATCTATTCCATCAAAACCGTATTTATTGATTAGAGATTGTATGGAATTAATAAAACGTAGCTTAGCGGCATTGTCAGGAAGTAAAACGATCCCATTTTGTCCACCTATTGAAAGAACTACTTTTTTTCCTTTGCTTTTTAAATAAGAAATATCTGATTTGAATTCTGCATCTGTACCATACACAGGAGAAAATTCAACAGTGGAACGATCACCACCAGTTTCACCGAAAGATACATTGATTACATCCCATTTTGGTGAAACGTCTCTTAATTTAATAATGCCAGTACCGTTATCGAAGTTATGCCAATATCCAACGAGTAATTTTGATCCTAAATTGTTTGCTGCTTGTGCTTGAAAGGGAGATAGCGGTAGCAGTAAGAAAATTACTAAAGTACAACAAATGAATTTGAACTTGTTTAACATATCAACACTCCTATACAAAAAGTTGTCTAGATGTATAATCTTGTTTATTTAATGATATCTGAAAATTCACTCTTTTGTAAGGTAGCTATAATTTTCTCAACAATTGTGTATGAGAAATTATTAAACCTAATGAAATAAATTCTGAAGGAGGTCGAATTACGATTGTTAAATTCAGAATATTTTGATATATTTTAAAGTATAGGACAAGATTTTTTGCATAATACTCTTACATAAATTTCAAAATTAAGTTTGGAAGGGGATGTACAAGAGTTGGATAAAAATCTTAAGAAAGACCTCAAAATACGCCACATTACAATGATCTCAATTGGCGGTGTAATAGGTGCTGGTTTGTTTGTTGGAAGTGGTGCGGTTGTGCATTCAGCAGGTCCAGGTTCTATCGTTTCATATGCATTAGCAGGACTTCTAGTTATTTTCGTTATGAGAATGCTAGGAGAAATGGCAGCTATTAATCCGACAAGTGGTTCATTTGCAACATATGCAAGAGAGGCAATTGGTCCATGGGCAGGTTATACAATTGGGTGGCTATATTGGTTTTTCTGGGTAATTGTTATTGCAATAGAAGCTACAGCAGGTGCTGGTATTATTCAATACTGGATTCCAGAAATCCCACTCTGGCTATTAAGCTTAATATTAACGATTTTATTAACATTGACGAATGTTTTCTCGGTGAAATCATTTGGAGAATTTGAATATTGGTTTTCATTTATTAAAGTAATAAGTATTGTTTTGTTCCTTTGTCTTGGACTAGCTGTTATTTTAGGATTTGTACCAGGAACGGAAGTACCTGGCACTTCGAATTTAATAGGTCAAGGAGGATTTATGCCAAATGGTATAAGTTCGGTGTTACTTGGAATCACCGTCGTTATATTTTCATTTATGGGATCTGAGATTGTTGCAGTAGCCGCTGGAGAGTCTGCCGAACCTGTAAAGGCAGTAAAAACAGCAACAAATAGTGTAATTTGGCGTATTCTCGTATTTTTCATTGGATCGATTGCTGTAGTTGTTACACTTCTTCCATGGAATTCGGCGAATATACTAAAAAGTCCGTTTGTAGCGGTACTGGAACATATAGGGATACCAGCGGCAGCACAAATTATGAATTTTATCGTTTTAACAGCTGTACTTTCTTGTTTAAATTCGGGTTTATATACGAACTCAAGAATGCTTTTTTCGATGGCAGAAAGAGGAGATGCTCCAAAGGTATTTTTGAAATTGAATAGTAGTGGTGTTCCAGTTCGGGCGGTTTTATTTGGAACTTTCTTTGCTTACATTGGAGTTGTTTTTAGTTACATATCTCCAGATAAAGTATTTTTATTTTTAGTGAATGCATCTGGCGGGATTGCGTTACTCGTTTATCTCGTTATAGCAGTTTCTCATTTCAAGATTCGTAAAAAAATGGGGAAAGTAGAACAACAAAATTTGAAAGTGAAAATGTGGTTTTTCCCGTATGTAACGTATGTTACAATTGCCGCTATTATAGCAGTTTTAGTTGCAATGCTTGCAATTGAATCTTTACGTTCACAGGCACTTTTAACGATGCTTGTTACTGTTCTTATAATAATTTCTTATTTTATTTTTAATAGAAAGAAAAATAGTACAGTGTTGAATACTACAAGTAAGAATGAGGAATCTGTTCGATTCTAATTTCTTATTTTCGAAGAAATAGTACATCCAATCATTGCTAGAAAAGATTCATATATAAGTAAAGAAAAGAGTAATTACTATTGTCATAGTGAATATAAACTTTTTTCTTGACTTTTTATACGAAGGCGAGCAAAATGGTAAAAAAGGAAGGGGGGATGACAATGGAAGAGTACGTATTAGAGCTGTATAACCTGTTATATACGACAGAATGGCAAGATATTGTTTCGTTTCTAGGAATAATGTTTTGTATGAAAATTGTAATTGTATATATGGAAGAGCAAGGTATGTTCTATTCCTTCTCATCCCCGTTCGATGTGCAGCGCGAGCCGTTGCCAAACTATGCCAAGGTAAATTACGAACAAATTCCTTTTGTTATATTCTTTATGATTCGATTTATAACAGCAATTGTAAAGAAAAAGGAAAGTGACGATGAAGAGTGCCACTCAACTTGTAATATAGCGACTGCTTTTTAAGCTAAATACAAGGAGGAGATTTATATGTGGTTTCGATTTCTTATGATTGGTTTCTTTTCATTAACAGCAATTTCTTTAATGGGATATCAAGTGTCTGAAATTTTTCAAGCATATAGCAATACGTTTTTCAACAAAAACTAATTACATTGCTATTTAAATAATAAAGCGATAAAATCCTTCTTAAGAAGTTTTATTAAGAAGGATTTTTTTCTTTGCTCTGTCTTACTGTGTCAAACTATTGTCACATTTACACTGTGAATAATATGTTAAAATAGTGAGGTTACGTATACATATTTGAAGGAAGAGGAGTGACCATTTTGGTGGATCAATCAACTAGTCAGAAAAGCTATGCTCCTATTGTGATAACGCTTTCTGTAATTGTAAATGCGATTATTTTATTTTTGTTCTTTGGACCTGTTGGCTATGAAGGAGAAGTGCATTTTGATGTAACAATTTTACCAATGTTAAATGCAATTTTTAATAGCTTTACGTTCGTATTCTTATTAGCAGCTTTATACTCGATTATTAAGAAGAATGTGAAAATGCACCGCGGTTTCATCCTGGCGGCATTTACAACGACGTTGCTATTTTGTGTTTCTTATTTATCGTATCATTACTTGGCGCCGGCAACACATTTTGGTGGGGAAGGATTCATTAAATATGTGTACTTCATTATTTTAATTACACATATTATCCTTGCAGCAATTATTGTACCACTTGCATTGTTTGCACTTGTATTTGGTTTTACAAATCAATTAACACGTCATCGTAAAATTGTACGTTGGACGATGCCAATTTGGTTATATGTAAGTTTATCTGGTGTTATTGTTTACTTAATGATCTCACCTTATTACCAATAAAAAATCTCAGCCTGTAGGCTGGGATTTTTTTGTTAGGCAAATATTTTTGTGAAATGAAAAAAATATGGTATACAAAAGTATAGTTGCTTTTTATATAGAAGGGATGGTAAAGGGATATGCAAAATTTTGTATTTCGTAATCCGACGAAACTTATTTTTGGTAAAGGTCAATTAGAACAGTTAAAAAATGAAATTCCACAGTTCGGTAAAAAAGTTCTTCTCGTATACGGGGGAGGCAGCATTAAAAGAAATGGTATTTATGATAATGTACTTTCTATTTTAAAAGATATAAATGCAGAAGTATTTGAATTGACAGGCGTTGAACCGAATCCTCGTGTATCAACTGTAAAGAAAGGGATTCAAATTTGTAAAAATAATGGCGTCGAATTCATATTAGCAGTTGGCGGAGGCAGTGTAATCGACTGTACGAAAGCAATTGCTGCTGGTAGCAAATATGATGGAGATGTATGGGATATTGTAACGAAAACAGCATTTGCTAGTGAGGCGTTACCATTTGGTACGGTGCTTACTCTTGCAGCAACAGGATCTGAAATGAATGCGGGTTCTGTCATTACAAACTGGGAAACGAATGAAAAATATGGTTGGGGTAGCCCAGTTACTTTCCCGCAGTTTTCGATTTTAGATCCAGTTCATACTGTGTCTGTGCCGAGGAATCAAACAATTTACGGTATGGTAGATATTATGTCACACGTATTAGAGCAATATTTCCACCACGGAACAAATACAGAACTACAAGATCGTTATTGTGAATCTGTATTAAAAACAGTAATTGAAACCGCTCCTAAGCTTTTAAGTGATTTAGAAAGTTATGAGCATAGAGAAACCATTTTATATTGCGGTACTATGGCGTTAAACGGCATTTTAGCGATGGGAGTTAAAGGAGACTGGGCGACTCATAATATTGAACATGCAGTTTCTGCGGTTCATGACATACCACATGGAGGCGGTTTAGCAATTCTATTCCCGAACTGGATGAAGCATGTTGTAGACGAAAATATAAGTCGTTTTAAACAGTTTGCTATTCGTGTATTCGATGTAGAAACAGATGGGAAAACTGATCGAGAAATTGCGTTAGAAGGAATTGAGGCGTTACGTCAATTTTGGACTTCAATTGAGGCACCGGTAACATTAGCTGATTACGCTATTGGAGAAAATGAAATTGATGTAATGGCGGATAAAGCGATGGCTTATGGTGAATTTGGTAACTTTAAAAAATTAAATAAAGACGATGTTTTAAGCATATATAAAGCTTCCCTATAAGTGAAGCAAGTAAAGGAACCCATTTGATATAACAATCAAATGGGTTTCTTTTTTGTTGTTTATAACTGTTCTTGATTGATTTTGGTTATTTATGAATGTTTATGGTTGATTTTTGTGATCGTTTTCATTATACTGTAATCAAAGAAGAGGTGAATAAAATGTTAACTCCTGAACGTCATCAAATGATATTGCAACTTGTAAAAGAGCAGAAGGTTGTTAAATTACAACAATTAGTAGAAAGAACAGAAAGCTCTGAATCAACAATTCGTCGTGATTTAGCGCAATTGGAAAAACAAAGGTTATTAAAAAGAGTTCACGGTGGTGCAGCTGTTTTAACAGGAAAAGGACAGGAGCCGACGATGGTTGAAAAATCATCCAAAAACATTCAAATAAAACAACAAATTGCGAAGTATGCCGCTAGCATTGTTGAACAAGGTGATTGCATTTATTTAGATGCAGGAAGTACGACATTTGAAATGATTCCATTTTTAATAAATAAAGATGTTACTGTCGTTACGAATGGACTTATGCATATTGAAGCTTTAGTTGAAAATAATATTCGTGCATATTTACTAGGCGGAATGATGAAAAGTAGGACGAAAGCTTTAATTGGTGCTATGGCACAGGAAAGTATGCAAAAGTATCGCTTTGATAAATGTTTTTTAGGCGCAAATGGTGTACATGAACAGCTTGGTTTTACAACGCCAGATCCAGAAGAGGCACTATTAAAACAAATGGCATTAACATTAGCGAACGAAGGATATTTCTTAATTGATGAAAGTAAGTTTTCAGAAGTTGCGTTTGCGAAAATTGCCAATGTTGAAGAGGCAAATATTATTACAAACCATTTAGAAATTGATTTAGAAAAATATAAAAGACAAACCAATGTAATTGAGGCTGATAAACAATGATCTATACAGTTACTTTAAATCCATCTATTGATTATGTAGTACAAGTTAATTCCTTTGATTTAGGCGCAGTAAATCGAGCGGAGAAAGATATGAAATTTCCTGGAGGGAAAGGCATTAACGTTTCTCGCGTTCTTCATCGTTTAGGTGTTGAAAATATAGCACTTGGATTTACTGGTGGATTTACCGGTCGATTTATTAAAGATATATTACAGGCGGAAGGTGTAACAACAAACTTCGTCCAAGTAGATGGTGATTCCCGAATTAATGTAAAAATAAAAGGGCAAGAAGAGACAGAATTAAATGGGCAAGGTCCTAATGTGACAAATGAGCAATTTGAACAATTAATGAAACAAATTAAAAGTATGAAGCAGGGAGATTGCGTTGTACTAGCTGGAAGTGTACCGGCGTCTATCTCAACTACTTTTTATGAATCAATCGCAGCTCTCGGAGCTGAAAAAGGTATTCGCGTAGTAGTCGATGCGAGCGGAAGTGCACTGCAACATGTAATTAAAAATAAACCATTTTTAATAAAGCCTAATCATTATGAACTTGGTGAGTTATTCGGTGTAGAGATTTCCACAGTAGAAGCTATTTTACCGTATGGAAGAAAATTAATTGAACAAGGTGTAGAGCACGTTATCGTATCAATGGCCGGAGATGGAGCTTTATTATTTACGGCAGAAGGTATATATGAAGCAACTGTTCCAAAAGGTGTTGTAATTAATTCGGTTGGGGCCGGAGATTCTCTCGTTGCAGGATTTGTAGGGAAATATGAACAGACAAAAGATATTGAAAAGGCATTTCAATATGGCGTTGCAACAGGGAGTGCAACAGCATTTTCAGCTGATTTATGTGAAAAGGAAAAAGTAGAAGAATTATTGTCGCAAGTAATTGTAACTAAGCGATAGGGGGAAGCAACATATGAAAATTACAGAACTATTAAAAAGGGATACAGTTATTATGAATTTGACAGCTTCAAATAAAGAAGCTGTCATAGATGAATTAGTTGAGAAATTAGACGGCGCAAATCGTTTAAATAGTAAAGCGGAATTTAAAGAAGCTATTTTAAAGAGGGAGTCACAAAGTACAACTGGAATAGGGGAAGGGATTGCAATCCCTCATGCGAAAACAAAAGCTGTTAAGCAACCGGCGATTTGTTTTGGTAGAAGTGTAAGCGGTATCAATTATGAATCGCTTGACGGACAGCCAGCGCATTTATTCTTTATGATTGCTGCGAGCGAAGGGGCGAATAATACTCATTTAGAAACGTTATCGCGTCTATCTACAGTATTAATGGATGAAGAATTTCGGAAGCAATTATTAGAAGCAAAGGATGAAGAGGAACTTCTTCGTTTATTTGATGAAAAAGAGAATGAAAAAGAAGAAGAGGTTGAAGTTGCAAAACCAGAAGGAAATGAACCGTACGTATTAGCGGTTACGGCTTGCCCAACTGGAATCGCTCACACGTATATGGCAGCGGATAGCTTGAAAGCAAAAGCAGCAGAGCTAGGTATAGCAATTAAAGTTGAAACGAATGGATCAACAGGCATAAAAAACGGTTTAACGAAAGAAGATATTGAACGCGCAACGGCAATAATTGTTGCAGCAGATAAACAAGTGGAAATGAACCGCTTTGCTGGGAAGCATGTCATTCAAGTACCGGTCGCTGATGGGATTAGAAAAACGGAAACACTTCTTAATCGAGCTGTAAAACAAGATGCACCAATCTTTAAAGGGTTAAAAGAAGATGGGAAGACAGAAAGTACAGAGAAAGAAAAAGGATTAGGAATTTATAAGCACTTAATGAGCGGTGTAAGTAATATGCTTCCATTCGTTGTTGGTGGCGGAATTTTAATCGCATTAGCATTTATGTTCGGTGGAATTAAGGCGGAAGGCCCTATTGCTGAAATATTAATGACTATTGGAGGTGGAGAAAAAGGAGCCTTTTTATTCCTTGTACCAATTTTAGCTGGATTTATTGCAAGTTCTATTGCTGATCGACCTGGTTTTATGCCTGGTGTTGTAGGTGGATTTTTAGCAGCACAAGCAAATGCTGGCTTTTTAGGTGGATTAATTGCTGGTTTCTTAGCTGGATATGTTGTTGTTGGTTTGAAAAAGTTATTTTCTAGTTTACCAGCGCAGTTAGAAGGTATTAAACCAGTCTTGATTTATCCGGTATTAGGGTTATTAATTACAGGTTTTATCATGTTAAAAGTGGTTAATCCACCTGTAGTTGCGTTAAATGAAATGTTAACGAGTTGGTTAAATAGTTTAGGTGGTACAAATGCTATACTATTAGGTTTAATTTTAGGTGGTATGATGGCAATTGATATGGGGGGACCAATTAATAAAGCAGCATTTACATTTGGTATCGCTGCAATCTCAGCAGGGAACTTTGGTGTTCACTCAGCAGTTATGGCTGGTGGTATGGTACCGCCGTTAGCGATTGCATTCGCAACTACCGTCTTTAAATCAAAGTTTACTGAAGCAGAACGTAAATCTGGTTTAACAAATTATATTATGGGGGCGTCGTTTATTACAGAAGGTGCGATTCCATTTGCAGCTGCAGATCCGGTTCGAGTAATAGTAAGTTGTGTTGTTGGTTCAAGTATTGCGGGTGCATTATCTATGTTATTCCAAATTACATTACCAGCACCGCATGGTGGATTGTTTGTTATCGCATTAGTAAATAAACCGGTGTTATATATTTTCTCGATATTGATAGGGACAGTTGTCTCAGCTCTTATGATGGGGATTTGGAAAAAGAAAGTTAAATAACATATGAAAAGGGAGGAGCTTTTATTAGCTGCTCCTTTTTATTACAAAAAAGAAGGTTAATAATTGGAGAATGATGGATTTTGGTAAAAGATGTAATGAAATATGAATTTTTTGTAACAAAAAAGTAATACTGTAATTTTTTCTGGAAAAAAATTCTGGAGCTTGTATGTGGAAAATATATGAAAACTATTGGGAATTCTATTGGAAATGGAATTAATCAATATGGAAATTTATGTTACAGCTCATTAATCGTATATTACGAATGGTTTGTAATTGTGTGATTTCTAAAAATCCTAAAAATCTGTTGCTATAATGAAAATACGAAAACAAAGCAAATGGAGGCTATTCATGAAAAAATTATTAGGTATAGCAACGGCAGCAGTTTTTGGTCTTGGGATTTTTGCGGGTTCTGCGAAAGCAGAAACGATTGTAACAACAGACGTATTAAACGTTAGAGAAAACCCAACTGTAGAATCAAAACTTGTAGGTAAAATGTTAAGTGGAAATACATTAGATGTTGTAAATACAGAAAATGGATGGACAAAAATTAAATTAAATGGTCAAGAAGCGTTTGTGAATGCTGAGTTTACAAAAAGTACATATTATGTAACAGCGGGCGTGCTAAATGTTCGTGCTGGAGCGAATACGGACTCTGAAATTCTTGGTAAACTTAATAAAAATGATGTAATTGAAACGACAAATCAAGTTCAAAATGAATGGTTACAATTTGACTATAATGGAAAAACAGGATATGTTCACGTGCCATTTTTAACAGGGACGGCACCTGTGATTGAAAAGAAAGAAATTGTAACGCAAGAAGAAGCGCCGGAAAAAGTAAATACGCCGGTTAAAAATAATAAAGCAGTTAAGAATAAAGAGTCTGTTAAGAATGTAGAATCAAGTAAACCTGTGGCAAAAGAGAAGCCAACTGCGAAACCAGTTGCGAAATCTACTGAAACAAGTGCGCCTGCTGGTGGACGTGAAATAACAGTAGAAGCGACAGCGTATACAGCGCATCCAAGTGAGAATGGTACGTATGGTGGTCGTGTATTAACTGCAATGGGGCATGATTTAACAGCAAATCCAAATATGAAAGTCATTGCTGTTGATCCTAAAGTAATTCCACTTGGATCAAAAGTATGGGTAGAAGGATATGGAGAAGCGATTGCTGGAGATACAGGTGGCGCGATTAAAGGAAATCGTATTGATGTTTTAGTTGGTTCAGATGGCAGTGCTGATAACTGGGGGCGCAAATCTGTAAAAGTGAAAGTTATAGAATAGTATATATGTATGAATATGAAAGGCGGTTGCTTGAAAGTACGTAAGCAACCGCCTTTTATGGATTATTGAAAAGGATAAATGGTTTTACCTGTAATAATTTTATATGCACTGCAAAATTGATTTTGAATATATTCTGTATTTTCATTTTCTGGATGTAATGTTGTTTCTTGAAGAGTAGAATGAAAAGAACGTAGCAAACAATTTAAGGCGAAGTATAATTCTTCTTGTGAGCAATTTTGTTCTTTTGTAGCAGTAGCTAAAATGAGGTCTTTTGTTAAAGATGAAAAATTAAGGGTGGATTGTTTCATAGTCAACTCATCCTCTCGAAGGTATTTTTAATCATGTATATGCGGAATTGGACAAACTATGTTCTTTTTTATTTATAATTTCATGTACCGGAATGAAAGAACTTGCAATCATGCCGTTAAAATTGGTAAGATTGGATATAATCAATAGATGGAGTACATCACATAAAGAGAGTTGAATGATATGGGAGAAATGCAACGTGAAAAAGTTGCTGTCATCATTGGACCAACTGCTGTTGGGAAGACGAAGTTAAGTATTGATCTTGCTAAAGCGTTGAATGGTGAAATTATAAGTGGAGATTCCATGCAGATTTATCGTACGATGGATATTGGAACTGCAAAGGTGACGAAAGAAGAGATGGACGGAATTCCACATTATATGGTCGATATAAAAAATCCGGAAGAATCATTTTCTGTTGCCGAATTTCAAGAACGTGTTCGTAAGCATATTCGAGAGATTACAGAGCGTGGTAAATTGCCAATTATTGTTGGTGGAACTGGGCTGTATATACAATCTGTTTTATTCGATTATCAGTTTACGGATGATGCTGGTGATACTATGTACCGAGAACAAATGGAACAGTTAGCATTAGAACGTGGTGTGGAATATGTACATAAAAAGTTACAAGAAGTAGACCCAGAAAGCGCTGAGCGTATTCATGCAAATAATGTACGCCGTGTCATTAGAGCGTTAGAAATTTTCCACACGACGGGTGAAAAAATGAGCGATCAACTTGAAAAACAAGAAAACGAGTTATTATACGATGTTTCCTTGATTGGCTTGACAATGGATCGAGAAATGCTATACGATCGCATTAACTTACGAGTTGATATAATGATGGAACAAGGTTTATTAGAAGAAGTAGAAGGATTGTATAATAGCGGGATACGAGATTGTCAATCTATTCAAGCGATTGGGTATAAAGAGATATATGATTATTTTGCGAATCGTGTCTCTTTAGAGGAAGCGGTATCACAATTAAAGACGAATTCACGTCGTTATGCAAAGCGTCAATTAACGTGGTTCCGTAATAAGATGGATGTCACATGGTTTGATGTTACAGACGGTGAAAAAACGTCAGAAATTTTACGATACATAGAAGGAAAGTTACAACTAAAGTCGAATAATAGTAAGTAGAGAAAAAGAGGAGGATTCGACATGAAGCAATCAATCAATATTCAAGATCAGTTTTTAAATCAACTCCGTAAAGAAAATACGTTTGTTACGCTGTACTTATTAAATGGTTTCCAGCTTCGTGGATTAATTAAAGGATTTGATAATTTTACAGTCCTACTGGAAACAGAAGGTAAGCAACAGCTTATTTATAAACATGCAATTTCTACATTTGTACCACAAAAAAATGTTTCAATTGAATTAGAGTAGTAATGAATTATTGTACATAACAAAAAAAGAGCGAGTTTCTCGCTCTTTTTTTATTTGCCATAAACAATAGATCATGGAATTTAAGCGATTCTAAATACAGTAAGACGAATGTTAGTGTTTCCTGTTGCAGGGATCGTAATCTCGTTAAGAGTAGATTGGACTGAAATGTTTGCGCCAGCTCTTAACGTTTCGATTGTAGTAAATGAAAGTGAGTCGCCTATTAGATTTGAAGAGAAGTTGTCAGTTGCGACTGCTCCATTTATTGAAATTCCTACTCCGAGTGGTGCACATCCTGGTGCAGTTGTAGAAATCGATACGCTAATGACATAAATACCACCGTTGATAACTGTAACTGTATCTGTGCCATTAAAGATAATATTGTTTACGTTAATTGCAGTACTGAAAATAAAGTTATTAAATTGTAGTACTGTTTGTTGAATGTTGTTTGTTACAACAATTGTTGCTACAGGGAAGCTAGGTCCAGTAGGCCCGGTAGGTCCAGTAGGTCCACCAGAAGGGCCAGTAGGGCCAGTAACCCCTATACCAGTGGCACCGGTAGCGCCTGTTGGCCCTTGAATACCTTGAGGACCAGTAGCACCCGTGTTACCTTGAGCACCCTGAGGACCAGTGGCACCAGTAGCACCTGTGTTACCTTGAACCCCTTGAGGACCAGTAGCGCCCGTGTTACCTTGAGCACCTTGAGGTCCGGTAGCACCAGTAGCGCCCGTGTTACCTTGAGCACCTTGAGGTCCGGTAGCACCAGTAGCACCTGTGTTACCTTGAACCCCTTGAGGACCAGTAGCACCAGTAGCACCTGTGTTACCTTGAACCCCTTGAGGACCAGTGGCACCGGTAGCACCCGTGTTACCTTGGATACCCTGAGGACCAGTAGCGCCTGTGTTACCTTGAGCACCTTGAGGTCCGGTAGCGCCGGTAGCACCCGTGTTACCTTGAGGTCCAGTAGCGCCGGT